>JAWOBP010000014.1:0-30422 GCA_046484285.1 Polyangia bacterium | reverse complement strand
TGCGTGCGCGGGGGGACGTGATCGATCTCGGATCCGGGACGCCGCTCGCCTGGCTGCTGCTGTCGTCGCCCCCCGCCGGCGGCGAGCCCGTGTTGCACGCCGCCGGCGCCAGAGCGAAAAACAACAGCAGCAGCCAGGCGAGCGGCGTCCCGGATCCGAGATCGATCACGTCCCCCCGCGCACGCACCGGGCGTGCTCCTGGCCGGCAACTTTATCGTAGTAGAATATCATTCCGTACCCGTAGTTGGCACGCCAACCCTGGTCGCGGTCGGCTCCGTGGTATCCCGTCGTAGAGGACCAGAAGTCTTCACTCGGCGTGGCGGGAAAGATCTCCGTGTCTACAGCCGGGAGCTCGTTCCGGCTGTCGGTGATGCTGGCCAGCTCCTTGACGTTGGGCAGGCGCCAGTCGTCGTGGCCGGCCCAGGAGAGACCCTCGCAGTAGGCGACTGCCTCCTGCCAGTCGCTGGTCGTGGCCGAGCCGGTGCCGCAGCTCTCGCCGGACAGCCCGCGCGGGCAGCCCTGCCACATCAGGCCGGTCAGCGAGTCCGTCACCACCCGGTCCCCGGCCTCGATCGACGGCTCTAGCTGACGAGCCTGGAGCGGGCCGCTGCGCACGCAACGTACCGTGATATCTTCGAACTGGTAATCATCTGTATCTATCTGGTATTTGTCTTTGTTGTAAATTCCTCCAGGCCCCATGCCGACACTCCAGGCAACACCTGCAGGGCTGTCCAGTAGATGGGTGGAGGAAGACCAGAGCTCGTAATATGGGCTGGAAGGGAAGGCATCTTCGTCGATGCAGGGAATAATTATGCTGTAGTCCACAATCGACTGCAGCTCGTACTGGTCCGGAAGCCGCCAGTCGTCGTGGCCTCCCCATGACAGCTCGTCGCAGTAGGCGAGCGCCTCCTCCCAGGTCGGGACCGAGAGCCAGCCTCCCTGGGAGCAGTCGTCTCCAGACTGGCCGCGCACGCAGCCCTGCCAGACCAGCCCGGTCACGTTGTCCTCCACCACCGGCTCGCCCGGAGCGGACAGGTCGCGCGTGAAGCGCTCGCTCGGGTCGTGGGTCGTGTCCCAGCCGTACTGGGCGTCCTGACCGCAGAAGTCGGGCGAGCCGTCTGTGTCGCACGGAAAGGCCGGGCAAGACATTTCGGCTTGGTTGTCGTAGCAGAGCCTCTGGTTGGTGTCCGGCAGCGGGAAGTGCGGGCCGGGCACGTTGCAGTCCACCGTGCCGCAGCCCGGCGAGCGGCAGATCTCCTCGATGCAGATGTCGTACGAGCGGTCGGGCGAGGTGATCGTCTCGCAGGGAGTGAAGTCGTCCTGGCCCGCGCAGCTCTCCACCACGCAGATGCCCCAGCTCTCGTTGCAGATCTCGCCCGCCTCCGGGCAGTCCGAGTCCTCCGAGCACTCCAAGTCGGCGTCGGCGTCCGTGTCCGTGTCCGTGTCGGAGTCGGTATCCGTGTCGGTGTCGGTATCCGTGTCAGTGTCGGTATCCGAGTCCGTGTCGGAGTCGCTGTCTGAGTCGGTGTCCGCATCCGCCCCGCTGTCGCTGTCGTCCCCCGCCGCCGGCGGCGAGCCCGTGTTGCACGCCGCCGGCATCGAGAGCAGTGCGAGCACCGCCCAGGCGATCCACATCTCTCGCTTGGAAACGCTCATGGCAGCTCCGTGTCGACGAAGAACGCCGCCCGGGTCTGGTTGCTGTTCTGGGTAAAAGGACGAGTGTCGTAGAGCCTGATCTCGCAAGGATAGGGTTGGGAATCAATTGTACAGGTGGGGTCCTCATAGAAACCACTAGAACCTATTTGGGGAACTCCCCCAATTGTCAAAGGCTCCTTGCAAACGACCCTCGTGCTCACGTTGACCACTCCCCCAAGCCCCGTGTTGTCCCACCCGTAGGCCTGCTCGTTTCCACCCACGGCGACCAACCGGTTGCAGACGCGGCCCGTGTCGAAGTGCTGCGGGCCGACGCCCGAGCCGTCGTCCGCCAGCCAGCCTACGAAGATCATCGAGTGGCCGCTGGTACCGATCGTGCCGCCGTCGGCTTCGCGCTCGTGCCAGCGGGACACGTAGTCCCCCGGCGTCACGCCCTCGGCCAGGGCGGCCCACTCGGCGTCGGTCGCGCCGTTCCAGTCGTAACCGGGACCCGCCGGGTATGTGTTCTCGCCGAAGAACAGCAGCCGGTCCCCGCTGTCCCAGCTGGAGCCCCAGTCGTAGAAATCGAGTACAGCGAGATCCATGTCCTGGTCGTTGGCCTGCGGCAGATCGGGTCCGAAGAACCCTTGATGTCCGGCGTCGATCGCCCCCTGGCGAATCGGCCAGGAGGCGAACTCGGAGCACCACTTCACCGGAGCCGTCAGGTTCTGGTAAGGAAATGGGAAGCTTCCGTTGTCGGAATAGACAGGATACTTCTTGCTCGCGGCCTGGGCGTAGTCCTCTATCGCGCGGGCCAGGATCGGCGAGGCGCCGGGGGCGCTCGCCAGACCGAACACCAGCGAGTTCTTGAAACCCGAGATCTGCCCCGACAGGTCCATCTCGTCGGGAGGAGCGTTCAGCTCGAACGGATCCGGGGACCATCCTCCACCCGTGATGATCTTGCCGTTGTGCTTGATTTGCACGCCGTGGATCATCACCGGCTCTCCAGCGGCATCCTTGTCCGCCCTCAACCGGATGTCGTCCCAGCCGTCCTCTCCGAGGTCCTTCCAGACCTGGGGCTTGTAGACCAGCCAAATAAAGTACTCGATGACCTCGATCTCGGGGCCATCCGGGGTCACCACCATTGTGGGCACATAGAACGTGAACAACTTCGCGTACCAGCTCGTGACCTCGTTCGAGTTCGTCGTATTGCAGGGAACGTGGGGCATCAGCGCCTCCACGCACTCGGAGTGACCGGTGTAGTAGCTGCTGAAACAGGCCTCTCCCCAGCGATATGGATTCCAAAAAGGCATCAGCTCTCTGTCGCTGCAGCCGCTGATCTCGATGTAGCTGTTTCTACCGAAAGCGAGCCCGGCTCCGGTCCTTCCGTCCCACATGTCCGGGTTGACGCCCAGCGTCGGACCGCTTCCCAAGGGAACGAGATCCTGGTCCCCAGGCGCCGCCTCCTCGTACTCCGGAGCCCGCACGTAGATGCGACTATTCATGTCGGTGGAGCCCGGAAGCTCGTCTCCGGGCGAGACGCCGAGTCTATCGAGATCCTTGCTCGAGGTAGATACGAGCTCTGCCCGCGGGTACTCCCCGTCGTAGAACAGCGGGCTCTCCATCTCGGCCACCGCGACCTCGATGCCGCCGACCTCGACCTTGGTACCCGAATCCCACTTCTCCTCCAGGTACTCGCGCCAGCTCTCGCTGTCGAAGCCCAGCGGAACCGGGATCTCCTCTCCTTCTTTCGAGATACCCGGATCGGTCTCCGCGTCGAGCAGCGAGGCCGTGTCCGGTCCGGCCGCAGGCTCGATCATTCCACTCTCACACGCGACCAGCAAGATGCTCGCGAAGAGCGACGACACCCATCGGATCACACGTGATCCCAGGGCGATTCGGGGGGGGGATACATTCGTGTCTCATGCTTACCCTCCTTTTTTCCCTTTCGGGGTTTGGTTGCATTCAAAACCGGCTGCGATTTTTTGTCAACCGGTTTTTGAAAAAATCGCCTTTCCCGGACAAACAGCGCGTCGCCAACACGTCCCGTTCCAGGCTCGCCGCACAATCGGATCAGTCTCCGCGCAGGCGGCGGTGGAGCTCTTTCACCGCCGGGTGATCGGGGTGGCGGTTTCTCAGCTCCTCTAGCACCTGGTCGCGCTCGGCGTGCTTCCCGGGCCCCGAGAAGTGCAGCAGCAGCGCCAGGGCGGTCAGGGCGCGCGGTCCTCCCGGCGAGGCGGCCACCATTCTTCGCACCTCTCTTCCCAGCTCGACCAGCCGCTCCGGCCGTCCCCTCGCCCGCGCCGCGGCGCTCGCGATCGAGGCGTCGACCGCCGCGGGATCCAGGCGCTGGAATTCGAGATCCTCCAGGTCCGGCCGGGCCGAGCGGCGCGCGTAGAGCAGGGCCTCCTCGCTCCAGAAGACGAGCATCCACTCCGGGTTTCGCGACAAGAACAGGTGGGTCTCGCGGCCGGGCGTGTTTCCGGCCAGCACCCAGTCCACATCGCGATCCTCGATCAGCTCGAAGAACACGCCGGCGTTGCGCTGGGAGCGCAGCGCACGCTCCAGGAAGCGCGCCGGGTAGAGCGTCTCGTTGCGCCCGTCGACCAGCACGCGCGCTTCCGGCCAGAGATGCCAGATCGCGTAGCCGCCCAGGTGATAGGCGTTGGCCAGGTTGCCGCCCAGGCCCCGGGCCCGGGCAAAGGCGACCGCGCCGTGCGGGTAGCGCCTCTCCATCGGACCGATCCCGCTGCCGAACTCGTTTCCGCTCACGGCCAGCGCGCCGACGAGCACGGCGGCCAGCACCCCGCTCCCGCGCGCCCGACCGACGCGGAGCAGAAAAGCCGGCAGCGGCGGCCCGGGCGAGGTCAGCACCAGGATCAGCACCGCTGCGGCCTGCAAGGCGGCGTATGGAACCCAGCGCGCGCTGTCGCCGAGCGCCAGCCCGGTGAACAGGACCAGCAAGGCGCCGTGCAGCAGCGACGGTCCGCCCTCCCCTTCGCCGCGCGCGCGCCCCGCGACCAGCTGCGCCACCCAGCCGGCGGCCGCGAGCGCGACCAGCGCCGCGACGATCGGAAAGTCGAGCACCAGCTCCAGCGGACCGATCGGCGACCAGTCCGCGATCAGCTCGCGCAGAGCAGAGCTGCGCGCCACCTGCAAAGCGGTGCTCCACAGCGCCGCGCCGTCCGGGTTGAGCAACGAGAGCGCGCCGGCGGCGAGCGGCGCCAGGCTCGCGGCCAGCAGCATCTCGCGCGAAGGAGGCCCTCCCGGCAAAAGGCGCGTCTCGGCGAAACGCCCGCCGAGCCTCGCGCTCCAGGCGGCCAGCGCGTAGGCGACCAGCAGGCCGTGCCCCACCAGCGCCGCGCGGTGCAACAGCGACCAGGCGGCCACCAGCGCCACCGCAAGCAGGTACGCCCGCGCCGCCGCGCCCCCACCGACCTCGCTCCAGCGCCGGCGGGCGTGCTCCAGCGCCGCGGTCAGCAGCGGAAACAGCGCCAGCGAGAACAGCAGCGGCCGCTCGACCAGCCTGTACTGGACAGCGCACAGCGCCAGGCCTCCCACCAGCAGCGCCGTCTTGGGAGAGCGTCGGCCGGCGGGCGCGATCAGCCCCACCCCGATCGCGATCGCCAGCGCGGCCAGGCCCTTGAGCGCCGCCAGCCAGACGTAGCCCCAGAAGTCGAAGCCGAGGTACATCAGCACCGCGGCCGGCAGGTCCTTGTAGGGCCACGGCTCTGCGGCGAAGGTGAAGGAGAAGGGATCGACGCCGAGCGGAACTCCGTCCAGCGCGGCCCGACCCACGGCCAGGTGCCACCACACGTTCCACCCGCCGGTGGGCGTGAAGCCGAAGTAGATCGCCAGCGCGGCGAACAGGCCCAGCACCCCCAGGCGAGCCAACCGCGAGCCCGCGGCCGGATCGGATATCGCGTTGCGCTTCTCGCCCAAGGCTCAACCCAGCGCGAAGGTGGAGAAGTAGTCCAGCACGAAGACGGCCACGGCGGACATCACGACCGAGCGGTTGACCGCCCGCCCCACTCCCGGCGCGCCGCCGGTGGTCGTCAGGCCGAAGTGACAGCTCGTGACGGCGATGATCCCGCCGAACAGGGCCGACTTGATCATGCTGATGGCGAAATCCCAGGGCGCCAGCATCTCGGTCAGAGAGCTCCAGAAGGTGTGCTGCTCCACCGCCATCAGCACCTGGCCCATCACCGAGGCGCTGACCAGCGCCACCGCGTTGCCGATCACGGTCAGCATCACCAGCGCCAGCACCATCGCCACGAAGCGGGGCACCACCAGGTAGGAGATCGGATCGATCGCCAAACAGCGCAGGCCGTCGACCTGGTCGGTGACCTGCATGGTTCCGATCTCGGCCGCGGTGTAGGCGCCGACGCGCCCGGAGAACATCAGGGCGAACAGGACGGGGCCCAGCTCGCGGATGGTCACGAAGCCGGTCCCCCAGCCGAGCTGCGAGCGCAGCCCGTAGCGATCCACGAAGACGAAGGCCTGGATCACCAGGATCACGCCCACGACGAACGCGGTCGCGACGATGATCGAGATCGAGCGGTATCCCATCCTCAGCAGGCAGCGCCGCAGCTCGGAGCGATCCATCTCGAGCCGCGCCAGGCGCGAGACTATCCTCCAAAAGAGCAGCGCGGCGCCGCCGGTCTCCCTGGAGGCGCCCAGAAAGACCCTTCCCACGCGGGCGACCGGATCCAGCGCGCTCACGACGCGACCTCCGCCGGCAATCGCGCGTCGTCCAGG
Organism: Polyangia bacterium; assembly: GCA_046484285.1. Classification (GTDB taxonomy): domain Bacteria; phylum Myxococcota_A; class Polyangia; order JAAYKL01; family JAAYKL01; genus CAZHCG01. Next base: position 24,032 of record JAWOBP010000014.1, on the reverse strand, counting down.
AAACGCCGCACCTCGCGGCGACCGCTCGACTGGAAGCTCGAGGCGGTGCCCTCCTCGATCAGCATCCCGTCCCAGACCAGGGCCATCCGCTCGGCGACCGACAGCATTCCCACCACGTCGGAAGAGGAGACCACCACGGTGTTGCGCACCTGGAAACGAATGCCCGCGATCATGTCGAGAATGCGGCGCGAGGTGACCGGATCCAGCCCCGCGGTCGGGTCGTCGCAGACCAGCAGCTCGGGATCGGTGACGCACGCCCGCGCCAGCGCCACGCGGCGCCGCTGTCCACCGGACAGGCGGTTGGGCAGCCGCCGTTCCAGCCCGGCGAGCCCCACCATCGCCAGCCGCTCCACGGCGCGGCCCTCGATCTCCACCTCGGGCAGCGAGGTCAGGCGCCGCAGCGGATAGCGGACGTTGTCCAGCACGCTCATGTGCTCGAACAGCGCGTCGTTCTGGAACTGCATTCCGCAGCGCGCCTGCAAGCGCCGGACCTCGCGCGGCCCGGCGCGCACCAGGTCCACGCCGCCGACGATCGCCACGCCCCCGTCCGGCCGCTCCAGCCCGCAGACGACCCGGCACAGCGTCGACTTGCCGCTCCCGCCCGGACCGACCACCCCCAGAAAGGCGCCCTCCGGCACGTGCAGCGACAGCCCCGCCAGCGCCTTTACGCAGTCGAAGGAGCAGTGCACGTTGACCAAGCGTATCACAAGCGGAGAATACCAGCTCCGCGCCGCCGGGTCACTCGCGGCTCTCGTCGAGCACTTTGCGCTGTTGGAGAAACTTGTTTTTTCGGTCGGTGGACCGGTGGGCGGATCGCGATACCTCTCGCGTCGCGGCCTACTGGCAGCCGACGCGGTAGATGCCGTCTCCGGAGGTCATGTAGAACTCCTGTCCCGAGACGCCCCACACATCCTTTGCTCCCATGTACCTGATGTTGTGCCAGGAGCCGTCCTCATAGAACTCCTTGATCTGCCACCAGCGATCTCCGTCGTGGAAGAACATGGCGCTGGTGCCCACCGCGACCATGGTCCCGTCGTCGAAGGCCTGGATCCCGTGCAGGAAGGCGTGGTAGCACGAGCCGTTCCAGTCGCACTGGGGGTTGCCGCTGTCGTCCTTGACGGCGATTTCCCAGCTATCCCCGTCGTACCCCGCGATGAAAGGAAGATCAATATCGCTGCTTCTCTTTCCGACGAGCCAGACCTTGCCGCTGGTGTCCTTTGCCACGTCGTATAAAAAGGCACAATCAAAGTCGTCATGCGTCAAGTCGTGCCACTGCTCGCCGTCGAAGTGAGCCGCGAAATCCTGTCCCACCAACCACACGTCGCTGGCGCTGGTGCCCCAGATCTCCCAGGGACCATAGTTGCCAGGGTACATCTCCACCCAGGACTCGCCCGGGGCGTGGTAGTAGACGGCAGTTTCCGTTTCGCCGGAGGATTCCCCGATCACGAAAAGCTCGTCCTCCACACCGGTGCACCAGAGAGCACCGGTTCTGAAACCGTCATCCGTTTTCCAAAAGCACTCCCAACTAGCACGGTGGTCATTTTTGCAAGCTTCTTCATTTGTTGCTCTTTCCAGCGCGCGAAGAGCATGGTGCAGACAGGCATAATAAACTCCAACTCTATCCTAAGCCTAAGAACAATGATGAACCATCGTGAACAGCAAATGCAACTGTTTTTTGGGGCTCATCCGGATCCGGCCGTTTTCGTCTCGGCGTCCTTGTCGCCGCGGCCTGATAAGGGCGCGGTCAGGATGACCTTTGTTCCTTCGGTGCATCTGACACCGCCGGCCAAGCCCCGGGGGCTGACGACCAGCACCGCCACCACGAGCTGGCCACGACGATCGACGCCTGGGAACCGACCGACTGAAGCCCTCCGGGCGCGGCCGGTTGCATCGCAGGCTCGAAAGGCAAGAAGGCCATCCTTGCCGCGGCCTCATGAGGCCGCGGGGAGAGCCGGAGCTGCTTTTCGACGTCCGCCGGGCGCCAGGTGCCAACACGGCCGGATCCGGATGAACCTGTTTTTTTCGGGGCGCCTTGCGCTGTCGAAAACATCGCCCGGGTCCTGCCTGGTCGGCGACGATGCGACTGACCGGTGCGGGCCGTGTGCACCGCCGCCTGGGCCGGGGGTCGTCTTTCGACGAGGCCGAGATCCGCCAAGCAAGTCGAGATCGCGATGACGCTCGGAAAAACCTACGGCGAGGATGAATCTCGCCTTTGCGGATCTTGACCGGGAAAGCGGGTCGCCAGCGGTTTGGCCCCGCGCGGACGCCGGTAGACCGTCCAGTCGCCCAATTGCGCCTCGACGCGCCATTCCAGCCATTCCAGGTAGGCCCTGCTGTAGGGCTTGCGCACCACCGCGGTCCGGACGCTGCCGATCCATTCCGGCAGCGGGCAGTTCGAGTCGTAGGCGCAGATCATCTTCGGCGAGCAGATATCGCCCAGCGCGTCGACGTGCACCGTCTCGACGCGTCCGGAGTAGACGAGCACGGCCGCCGACTGGGGCAGATCGTGGTCGATCACCACGTGCTCCCGCGGGTCCAGGCGTCCCGATTCGTACATCTCGTCCAGGTAGCGGCCGGCCGCGTAGGCCGACTCCGAGACCCGGCCCGGCAGCGAGAAAACGTGGGCGATCCCGGCCGTTGCGAGCAGGGCTCCGAGCAGCGCCCCGACCGCCGGCGCCCGCGCCCCGGGTAGCGCCGCCGCGATCCGGCGGCCGACCGGAACGGCGGAGTAGAGGATGACCGGCATCAGCACCCTGGAGGGGTACTGCGAGGGCACGTCGCCCCGGCCCAGCACGATCGCGACCACGACCGCGGCGGCCAGCAGGTGAGCCTCCCAGAGCAGATCCGTCGCTCTCCGATCGCCGCAGACAGCCCTTGCCACGCCGAGAATCGCCGCGGCGATCCCGGCCGCGGCCTGCAATGCGATCACGGCGCCGCCCGGAGTCGCCAGCTCGGCGAGCAGATCGCCGCGGCCGAAGTGATCCTCGCCAACGATCGCCAGAAAGCTCAGGGGCTCTCCCTTCGCTCCCCACAAGAGCAGCATCCAGGTCAACGGAAAGACCAGCGGCAACAGTGCAAGCACGGCCCGGACCGGCCCGCCGATCCGCTCGCAGCGACGAGCCAGCGCGAAGATCGCGAAGACGGGCAGCAGCAACCAAACCTCGTAGCGCACCGTCGCGGCCGCCAGGTAGAAGACCGAGGCGAGCAGCAGCATCCCCGGCCCGCGGTGGGAAAGGAAGCGCTCCAGGGCCAGGATGCCGCCGAGCAGCAGAAGAGCGCAGAGCGCCTCGCTCAGAGGGAGCGTGCCCAGCACGATCCACAGCGGCGCGCACAGCAGCCATGCGGCCGCCAGCCAGCCGGCCCGCGGATCGTCGCCCCGGCGCCAGGCCAACGCGGCTCCCGCCGCCAGGTGCAGGACCAGGGTCAACAGCCGGGGTGCGAGCACCGTATCGCCGCTCAGGCCGACCAGCGGGCCGTACACGTAGAGGTAGCCGGGCAGCCAGTCGTACGAGCTGGTGAAGCCGGGATTCCGCCACCACCAGGCGGCGTGGAAGACGCGGAAGTAATCGTCGACCGTGACCGGAAGCAGAGTCACGACCAGCGCGACTCCCACCGCGGCGCGCGCCGCGAGCAGCACAATCGCGGCCCGCGAGCGAGAAAAAGGCGGTTGGGTGCCGTGGAAAGCCACTGCGACTACGATACCCGCAACTGGGGGATTGGGAAGCGCCGGCGGGGGTTACTGCTGCTCTTCTTCGAGCATGGCCACCTGCTCGGCGGGAGCCGTCTCGTCCTTTTCCCCCTCGTGGTAGAGCTTGAGCAGCACGCCGCCGGTCTTGGGAGCCGTCATGAAACGGGGCAGCTCGCCTTTGATGAACACTACGAACCTGGCCCCGGTCTCGCGCTGGATCGCCTTCACCGAGTCGACCATGGGATGCTCGTCGCCTTCCACGCTGATCCAGCCCTCGTCGCGGACCAGTCCGCCGGGCACATCGACCACGACTCCGTTGGGATCGCGCAGCCGGTAGGCCGAGGCGTACTCGGCGGGCCAGCGCGTGGGCAGCACCATCATGGCTTCGCGCTTCTCGCCCTTCTCCTCGGAGCTCTCGGCGGACTGCCGCGAGCCCCCTGTGTCGGCGGCCGCGACCTCCCGCACTTCCTCTTTTGCCGCTTTGCCGCTCTTCGCCGCTTCTTCCTCGGCGCCCTCTTCCTCCACCGCGAGCTCGCTCGGCGCCGCGACGGGCTCCAGGCTCGGATCGGAAATCGAAGAGGCGGGCAGCAGGGATCCACCGCTGGAGAAATCCTCCTGCTCGCTCGAAACCGAAGCACCATCGAGAATCGAACCCGCTTCGACGGCGGGATCGGCCGCTTCGGCGACCGCGTCCAGCTGATCGCCTTCGACCGACCCGCGCTCGGGGGACAGCAGGGCGACCGCCCGCTTTTTCAGATCGCCGAGATCGACGGCGCCGGCCCGGTGCAGGGCGAAGGCGCCGCCCGCGACCAGAGACAGAACCATCGTCCAGGCTACGACTCCGGCATAACGCCGGCGTCGCGTGCGCGGCCGCGAGTCGATCTCGTCGGGGATCTCCAGCTCTCCGCAGGCCGCCCAGGCCGGATCCTCCTCGGCGGGAGTGACGAGATCGGCGAACAGGGAGGGAATCTCCTCTTCGTCGTCCCGGGAGCTCTTCTTTGCCTCGTCTGGGACCGCCACCGAGGAGTGCGAATCGAAATCGAGATCCAGGTCGGTCGCGGCGCGCTCCGCCTCCTTTGGAAGCCGGGTGACACGGCTCGACTCGTCGAGCAGAGACTCGGGGGGGGGCGATACCACCGTCGCCCGGGTGTCGTGCGCCCGCACCGAAAGCCGCAGCCTGGGCAGCCCCGTCTCCGGGTCGTCCTCGACCCCGATCCGATGAATCGTTCCTTTTCGCGATCCCTCCCCCGCGCCGAATTCGACCGGGATCTGCACCTCCAAAGCCGGGAACGGGCAGATCAGGGACACGCCCCTGTTCGTGTGCTGATCGCGAATCGCATTGACCGCAGACCCGGCTCCGTCGACCATCAAGCGGACGACGGCGCCCGCGTGCCTGTTTTCGATCTTGACGTTCGAGTTGCTCATTTCGACCTCCCGAAAAGCGGTGTGAGCCGCGTGATGCCCCATGTATACCATGGTAGGGTGATGTAGGCAAATAAACTACACAGCATGGCCAAATCGGGCTTTCCGGGGTAAGCTGAGTGGTGATGGGAGGCCGAAGATGTGGCATCGCTTCTGGCGCGCCGTCGCGTCGTGGCTGAGGAGCCTGGTGGCCAACAGCGAGGAGGAAGTCCGCATGGCCGAACGCGGTGGTTGTCCTCCAGGCGGGTGACGCCCCCGGGGCCTGTAATCGTCCGTGTGACGATGAAAGTTGTCTCCATGCAAGACAAAGAAATACTGCTGGGCATCACCGGCGGCATCGCGGCCTACAAGAGCGCCGAGATCTGCCGCGCCCTGGTCAAGCGGGGGGCTCGAGTTCAGGTCGTGATGACCCGCGCGGCGCGGGAGTTCGCGACTCCGCTCACGCTGGAGACCCTCTCCGGGCGCCCGGTGGGGACCGAGCTGTTCTCCGACCGCCTCGGGCCGGTGCCTCACATCTCGCTGGCCGATCGTGCCGAGATCGTGCTGGTTGCTCCGGCCACCGCGGATTTCCTGGCCCGCTGCGCCCAGGGACGAGCCGGCGATCTGCTCTCGGCCCTGACGCTGGCGTTCACCGGCCCGGTGCTGGCCGCGCCGGCGATGAACACCAACATGTGGCGCAACCCGGCCACGCGCCGCAACGTGGCGCTGCTGGCCGGCGAGCACGGCTGGCGCTTCGTCGATCCCGGCAGCGGCGAGCTGGCCTGCGGCTGGTCGGGCACCGGGCGCATGGCCGAGCCGGAGGAGATCATCGCGTCGCTCGGAAAGCTGACAAAACGCGACCTCGAAGGCCTGCGCGTGCTGATCGCGGCCGGTCCTACCGTAGAGGATATCGATCCCGTTCGATACTTGACCAACCGCTCCTCGGGAAGGACCGGCTACGCGCTGGCGCGCCTCGCTGCCCGTCGCGGCGCCGAGACGGTGCTGGTCAGCGGCCCCACCGCGCTCGATCCTCCGCCCGGGGTCTCCGTCGTCGACGTGCGCTCCGCGGTCGAGATGGACGAGGAGGTGCGGCGGCGGGCGAGCGGGGTCGACGCCGTGATCATGGCCGCGGCCGTGGCGGACTACCGGCCCGAGACGACCAGTGACCACAAGATGAAAAAGAGCGACGAGACGCTGCGAATCGAGCTGGTCCGCAACCCCGACATTCTCGCGAGCCTGGGTCGCGGCCGGGAGAAGGGATCGCGCCCGCTGCTGGTCGGGTTCGCCCTGGAGACGCGGGACCTCCTCGAGGCGGCGCGTGCCAAGCTGAAGAGCAAGGGGGCCGACCTGCTGGTGGCCAACCTCGCGGACCGCTCCCTGGGCGGCGAGAGCTCCGAGGCGATCATCCTGGACGACTCCGGAGGCGAGGAGCGGGTCGGTCCCGCCGACAAGGAGATCGTCGCCGCGAGGATTCTCGATCGCGTGGTCGCTCGGCTCGACGAAAAGCAAGGAACTGGTTGATCCGCGACAACTCGTTTATGATAACCAGGGCTTCATGGCTGGGAACTCACCGGTGCCGGCCCGTCGCACCTCGCCACACGGCACCGGCTGCGGCAGGAATGCGAGGCTATCGAAATGAGAACCGACAAGATGAGAACAATGGTCATCTTCACGGCCGCGGCGCTGGTCGGCTGCGGTGGAGCCAAGGCCACCGTCGAGGCGGCCAAGCGCGCCAAGGCCGAGCAGCCTTCGATAGAGGTCTGCCTGGATCGCCTGGACGACGTGCAGGCCATCCAGGGACAGGTGGACGACTTCCTGTTTCGCTCGCCGCTGAGCGCCAACGCCCCGTGGGCCGCCAAGACCAAGGCGATTCCGCCGCAGGAGGCGATGAGCATCACGCAGGAGGTTCGCACCAGGAGACCCTACGACAAGCCGGGTCGCCAGGTGCCGCCGATCAAGGTGTTCAGACTCTACAACGAAAAGGTTCTGGGCGAGGCCGCCGGCTTTACCGGCAACTACATGAACTTCGTCTCCGCTCTCGACAGCCTCGCGCCCGAGGGCAGCAAGATCAAGAACAAGTACGAGGAGGTCAAGGCGAACCACAACAGCATCGCCGAGATAGAGGGCAAGATCGAAGGGCTCGAGGCGGAGGCCGACCTGGAGAGCACGCCCGACCGTCGCAAGGGAATGATCTCCTCGCAGATCGAGAGCCTGGAAAAGCAGCTCGAGGAGCTGAAGCTGCGCAACGAGTCCGCGGAGACGGCCCTGTTCGATGAAGTAGAGGCGCTCGAGGCGCGCGGAATGCTCGGGTCCGACAAGCAGCCGCTGGCCCAGACCCTCTTCTACATCGCCCAGCACATCTCCAAGATGGAGAACGAAGCCCTGATCACGACGCGCCTGGTCGGCATTCAGCTGGTGCGCGCCATCCCGGACCTTCCGGCCCAACTCCAGCAGATCGGCAAGCGGCTGATCGCGGACGTGGCCACCGAGCTCGGCGCCCAGGCCGGGGCGGTGCAGAACGCCAACATCCAGGTGTCGATGGAGGGCGGCATGCTGCGCGTTTCGGTCAGCGGTCTGCAGCAGCTCGACCCGAGGGTCGTCCAGCAGAACCTGACCGCCCGCCTGGTCTCGATAAAGGACCAGGTGATGAACGCCCCCACCACGGCCGCGATCGGGGCCAGCATCGCCCAGTTCGACCACAAGTTCTTCACCGGTCTCGCCGAGGCGCTGGCCGCGAACTCGGGCAACACCTTCTCGGGTGAGCTGTCGTTCTCCATTCCCTCCGCCGACGGCGCGGCCTCGGGCGGCTTCGGCGGAGGCGGAACGAGCGCTCCCTCGCAGCCGCAGCCCGGCTGGGGAGAACAGCCGGGAATGCCGGCTCAGCCCGGCGCTCCCTCGCAGCCGCAGCCCGGCTGGGGAGAACAGCCGGGAATGCCGGCCCAGCCCGGCGCTCCCTCGCAGCCGCAGCCCGACACGAGCGGCCAGCCGGGAGGCGGACAGCCGGGAATGCCGGCCCAGCCCGGCGCTCCCTCGCAGCCGCCGGCGGCGGAAGCAGCTCCGCAGCCGCAACCGAGCATCTGCCCGGCGGCACTGTGCGGCGGCGTGATCGACGCCAGCGGCATGGGACGAATCGAGATCGGCATGCCGGGACAGACCGCCGCCCGGGAGATCGGTCAACGCATCGCGCCCAAGGTCGACGCGACGCATCCCTATCCCACCGCCAACGTGGCGGGCATCCTGGTCTCGTTTTGCAACGACAAGGTCTGCCGGCTGGAGGCCACGGTCAATCCTCCGGCGACCGCAAAGGGCCTGGGTGTGGGATCCCCTCTGGACAGGGTGGCCCGCAAGTACGGCAACTCGATGTGCACGCCGATAGGCGCGCAGCGATTCGCCTTGGAGTTCGAGAATCTCGAGGGCGTCTACTGGATCGGTGACAAGTTCGACTGCGAAGGAATCGAGGACATCGAGTACATGAGCCGCCAGTATGTCGGAGACGTCGAGTCGGTCGTCGTCGGCATGCCCAAGTAGGCCCGCCTTTCGCGAGACAGGAATGACTCGGGTCGCGCCCCAGGTGCTGATGCTCTCCAAGCCGGTTGCTCCGCCGTGGGACGACTCCACGAAGAACGCGGTGCGGGACCAGGCAGTCTTCGGCGAGAGGTACACCTACCGGGTGCTCGTGCCGCGCGGCACACGGTCGCCGGTTCCCGGGGCGATCGCCGAGCCGATCTACCGGTCGCGCGGCCGCTACTCCCCGGGGTTGCGCCAGAACCTGCGCGTCATGATGCGCGGGCTGAGGCCTGGAGGCGCCGACCTGTTCCACTACTACTTCGCCCCGAACCGCCTGTCCTGCGCGGCCGGCAGGATACAGCGGCGCGCGGCCGGAGTGCCGACCGTGCACACGGTGTGCTCAGCCCCGCTCTCCTACGCGATCGCCGCCCGTTCGCTGTTCGCCGACCGCGTGATCGTCCTCTCCGAACACGCCCGACGCCGCCTTCGCGACGCTGGAGTATCGAAAGATCGTCTGCGTCTGATCCGTCCGGGCGTCACCGCAATCGAGCCGCCCGCGGGCGACGATCGACGCCGGATACGCGCCGAGGCGGGCGCCGGCGACGGGCCGCTGATCCTCTTTGCCGGAGATCTCGAGCCCTCCCGGGGAGCCGAGACGGTCGTCCGCTCTGCCCACTTCGTGGCCGAGCGGCATCCGGAGGCGACAACCGTGCTGGCCTGCCGTTCAAAGACGAAGGCCGGCAACTCCGCGCGCCGAAAGCTTGAACGCGAGGTCTCTCGCGCGGGGCTGGGCAGGCGGATCGTCTTTCGCGAGAGAATCTCGCGGATGCCGGCCCTGGTCGGCGCCTCGGATCTGGTGATCCTGCCGGCCGAGAGCCTCTACGCCAAGATGGACGCGCCGCTGGTGCTGCTCGAGGCGATGGCCCAGGGTATTCCGATCGTGATCTCGGCCGTTCCACCGCTCGACGAACTGCTGGCCGGCGGCGGGGGGATCGGCGTGCCGCCGGGAGATCCGCAGGCTCTGGCTCGTGCGGTTTCACATCTGCTCGACGACCCCGACAGCGCGAGGGAGCTGGGAGAGGCGGGACGCAGAACGGCCCTCGAGACCTTCTGCGCAAGACGCAATGCGAGGGAGGTGGAATCCGTCTACGACGAGCTGTTGAAAGCATGAAGATGTCACGAGAAACGATCCGATCGGCGCGTTACTACGACGACTTCGCAACCAGCTACGACCAGCCCAGAAACAGCGGCTATCACGCCCTGATCGACCGCATCGAACTGGAGGTGGCGCTTCCGCTGGCACGTGGCGCCGACGTGCTCGAGGTGGGCTGCGGCACGGGTCGCATTCTCGAGCGACTCGAGGGAGCGGCCCGCCGCGCGGTCGGCGTCGACCTCTCGGCCGGAATGCTCGAACGCGCCCGCGAGCGAGAGCTGTCTGTTCTCAGAGGATCCGCCACGGAGTTGCCGCTTGGCGACGAGAGCCTCGATCTGGTCTGCAGCTTCAAGGTGCTGGCCCACGTTCCCGACCTCGAGCGCGCCTTTGCCGAGATGTCGCGCGTGCTGAGGCCCGGCGGCCGGCTGGTGGTCGACCTCTACAACACCCTGAGCCTGCGCGCCTTGATCAAGCGGATCGGCGGCCCGCGTAGAATCTCCCGGCGACGCACCGAGGCGGACGTCTTCACTCGCTGGGTGACTCCGCACCAGGCCCGCGAGCTGATTCCTCCGGGACTGGTAATCGAAAAGTGGCGGGGAGCGCGCGTGCTCACGCCGACCGCGGTGCTCCACGACATCCCCGTGCTCGGAGAGCTGCTCGGCCGCGCGGAGGAGCGGCTCTCCCGGGGCCCGCTGGCGCGCTTCGCTGGATTCTTGATAGCCGTCTGCCGCAAGACCTGATCCGCGCTCGATTCCATCGTGTCAGAGACCCTGAAATGATACGTGTATCAATCTGTTGTTGATTGCAATATTCCACTTTCACTGTTGTCCCGATTTCTTGCGGTCTGATTGATGGGAAACGCGCCCCTGTCGCGTTATTATCCGGCTCATGTCAGGCGGCGGACGAATCCTGGTTGTCGACGACGAGCGATCGATGCGGGAGATGCTCGCGATCCTGCTGCGCCGCGCAGGTCACCACGCAGTCACCCAGCCGTCGGGCGAGAAGGCGATCGCTTTTCTCGGCAAAGGCGAACGATTCGATCTCGTGATCACCGACCTGCTGATGGACCGTGGCGACGGAATCGAGGTGCTCGAGGCTGTCAAGCGCCTGGATCCGGATTGCGAGGTGATCGTGATCACCGCTTTTGCCACCACCGACACGGCGGTCGAAGCGATGAAGAAGGGTGCCTTCGACTACATTGCAAAACCGTTCAACAACGACGAGCTGCTGATCATAGTCAAACACGCCCTCGAGAGGCGCACGCTGCGCACCGAGAACGTGAACCTGCGCGCCCGCATCCACGGGGAGTACACTTTCGCGGACATGATCGGTCGCTCCAAGCCGATGCGGGAGGTGATCGACATCTGCAAGAAGGTAGCCCCCAGCGCGGCATCGGTGCTGATCACCGGAGAATCCGGTACCGGCAAGGAGCTGGTGGCGCGAGCGATTCACAGCGGCGGTCCCCGTTCCCAAGGACCTTTCATGGCGATCAACTGCGGCGCGCTGCCCGAGCCGCTGATGGAATCCGAGATGTTCGGCCACGTTCGGGGCGCCTTCACCGGAGCCACCGAGGACAAGCAGGGGCTGCTCCAGGCCGCGCACGGCGGCACTGTTTTTCTCGACGAGGTAGGCGAGCTTCCGCCCGCTGTGCAGGTCAAGCTGCTGCGCGTGCTGCAGGAACGAACGGTGCGGCCCGTGGGCGGATCGCGGGAGATCGAGATAGACGTACGCGTGCTGTCCGCCTCCAACCTGGACATCGATCGGCTCGTCGAGCAGGGAGGCTTTCGCAAGGACCTGTTCTATCGATTGAACGTGATCCGCCTGCGGCTTCCGCCGCTTCGAGAACGCCGCGAGGACATTTTGCTGCTGGTCGAGGCGCTGAGGAAACGACTGGCGGCGGAAAGCGGTCACCCGCCCCCGGAGATCTCCCCGGCCGCCACGCGCGCGCTGGTCGAGCACGACTGGCCCGGCAACGTCCGCGAGCTGGCCAATGTGCTCGAACGGGCGTCGACCTTGTGCGAGGGCGACCGCGTCGAGGTCGGCGATCTGTCACCCGAAGTGACCGGAAGCTCGCGCGCCTCGGGATCGGGAGTGGAAGCGCTGCCCGAAGGCGGCGTCGACCTGGACGCGACGCTGGCCGGCGTGGAGCGCAGCCTGATCGAGCAGGCGCTCGAGCGTACGGGCAAGGTTCGCAAGAGCGCGGCCGATCTGCTCGGCGTGTCGTTCCGCTCCCTGCGCTACCGCTTGAACAAGCACGGCATAGAAGTTGATGACGAATGATTGTGACGAAATTCGTCACCCGGCGGTGACCATAAATGTCAAAATAGTTTCATGACACTCGAAAACAAACCACCCAAAGTCAATTATCTCTTTTATTTCGAACAATTGAAAAAAACGAAAAACCAGGCACGAACCTTGCTTTGGAAGGAGAAGGTCATGCGATTGACGACGCAAAAAAGCCGCGGTTTCACCTTGATAGAGCTGATGATCGTAGTGGCCATCCTGGCCGTCTTGGCCGCCGTGGCGATCGTCTCTTACAACCAGTACATCAAGCGCTCGAAGAACAGCGAGGCGACCAGCATTCTCGCCGACGTGCGGCTCAAGCAGGAGTCGTACCGAGCCACCTTCCACCAGTTCGCCGACGTCTCGAGCAACAACGGCTGGATGCCCGACGCCACGCCGAGCTCCCAGGCGCGCCAGTGGAAGAGCTCCGACGATGCCCTGTTGCGCAACTGGAACCAGCTGGGAGTCACGCCGGACCACGGCGTCTACTTCAGCTACTGGTGCGAGGCGGGAGCCCCCGGCGAAGCGCCGGCCAACTTCTCCGGGTTGGGCATCGAGGACGAGAACGACTTCTGGTTCGCGGCGCGCGCCATGCAGGACCTGGACGAGGACGGCGACTGCGCCGGGTTCGAAGTCTATACGGGATTGGCGAAAATCGTCGACCTGGAAGAAGGAGAAGTGGCCTGCCCCTAGAGGGCGGCCGACAGCAATCGATTCCGGCGATGGGCCGGAAGGGAAAGGAGCCCGAGATGAGAAAGAGAACCAGAGGTTTCACGCTGATCGAGCTGATGATCGTGGTGGCGATCATCGGCATCCTGGCCGCGGTGGCGATCCCGGCCTTCATCAACTACATGCGTCGCGCCAAGACGTCGGAGGCGACGGTCAACGTGGACCGCATCTTCGAAGGAGCGGTGGCCTACTTCGAGGGCGAGCACGTGCCGCGCGGAACCACCGGCACGATCCTGCAGCACTGCCTGCCGACGGACGCAGATTGGACGCCGAACTCAACCCCCAACTCGCAGAAGTACGACGCGGCCTCCACCGCCAACATGTGGCAGGACCCGGCCACGAACACCCAGGCAAAGACCTGGCAGGCGCTCGACTTCGCGATGGGCGACAACTTCTATTACGCCTACGAGTTCGATAACGTGCAAAATCAGACCGACGCCTTCACGACCGAGACCGACCCGGCGTTCTACGCCTCGGCCATGGGAGATCTCGACGGCGACTCGGACCAGTCGCTGTTCGAGCGAGCCGCATCCGTGACCAGCGAGGGGACGATCCGCGGCTCCTCGGGCATCTACAAGCGCAACCCGCTCGAGTAGCTCTCCGGCCGACTCTCCACCTCTTTTCTCCCGCATCGACGGGCAGCACGCAGATCGCCCCCCAACGTCGCAGAAAGCCCGCGGCCGAAACCGCGGCCGCTCGCCGCCGGCCAGCGAGCTGTGCTATATTTCGCGACGTGCGCAGGCCAAGAGACGTTGCCGTGCTAGCGATCGCCCTGGCTCTCGGCGCCGGCGCGGTCTTCGCTCGCTTTGCGACCGCCGAGATCTTCGAGCGGGTCGTCTCCGACGAGGACCGCTACTACCTGCCGCCCCCGATCTGGCTGCGTCTCTTCTCGCTGGGCTACAACGAGGCCGTCGCGGACGTTTTGTGGATCACGACCATCGTCCACTTCGGCGGCAAGCAGGAGCAGTGGCACGCCGAGCGGGCCGCGGCTCTCTCCTCCGGCCGGGCCGCCGAGAGCGAGGACAACTACACGGTCAGCTACGTGAAGGCGGTCACCGATCTCGACCCGCGCTTTCGCGCGGCCTACCGCCACGGCGCCCGCCTGACCCTCTACCACGAAGGGCGCATCAGCCGGCGCACGGTTGAGCAGGCGATCGACCTGCTCGAGCGCGGTCTCGAGCAGTTTCCCGACGACGGCGAGCTCGCCTTCAACCTGGGGTTCATGCACTACTACGAGCTCGAGCCGTTCACCCGCGACGAAAAAGAGAAACGGCGGCATCGCCGCATCGGAGCGCACCTGATCCGACGCGCGGCCCTGCTGCCCGAGGCGCCGCCCTACACCGGCCTGTTCGCCTCCACGCTGCTGCGGCGCGAAGGGCTCGAAGAGCTGGTGGTCGAGCACCTGAAGGCGATGCTGGTTCGGGAGACATCTCCGTCGATCCGGGCCTCGCTCGAGGCCCAGCTGCGCCGCGAGCTGGGCGAGGCGGCCCGGCGGGACATCGAGCGCTCGCGCCGCCTGCACGCGCGCTGGCGCGAGGAGATGCCCTACGTATCCTTCGACCTTTACCTGCTGCTGCGCCGCCCCGGGGCCGAAGGCGTCGAAGCGGTGCTCGACCCGCTGTACCTGGTCAATCGCCTGCTGGGTATCGAGAACCGCCCCGGCGGCGGGCCCAACCAAGAGACCGAGCCTCCGTGAATCGCGACACGCCGGTCTCAACGCCCCTCGGGGAGCGGTTGCTGCTCGCGCTCTGCCTGGCGATCGCGGTCGCTCCGCTGCTGTCGTCCGCGGCCAACGCCCTGATCTGGGATGACGTCTATTTCTGGAACCTGAGCGACAGGCCTGATCTCGGCGAGCTGCTCTGCTCCACCTTCTGGGGCGGCTCCGAGCAGCTCTCGCAGCGACTGAGCGATTTCTGGCGCCCGCTGACCTCGATTGTCCTGTGGATCTCCGGCGGGCTGTTCGGCGACTGGGGCGGCGGTTATCACCTGGTCTCGGCGCTGTGCTCCCTGTTCGCCGCCGGCTCCCTGCTCGCGCTGCTGCTGCGCCTGCTCCCCGGCGAGGACGGCCGGCGCGCCGCTCCGTGGCTGGCGCTGCTGTTCCTGGCCCACCCGCTCAACGCGGAGATGATGCTGCTGGTCGTCAATCTCGCCGACTACCTGGTGCTGGGCTTTCTGCTCCTCCAGATCCGGCTGCTGCTGCCGCCCTCGAGGGAAAGACGCGGCGCGCTCGCCCTGGCCGGCACGGCCCTTTGCGCCGCGCTGGCCTGCGCCGCCAAGGAGCTCGGTGCTCTCGCCGCCGCCGCGCCGCTCGCCGCCTGGGCGTTGTCCCGCGATCGGGGCGACGACATTCCGGCGCGCAGCCTGCTGGGACCGCTTCCCTGGGCCGCGTCCGCGCTGCCGGTCATCGCCGTGCTCGCCGCCCGCCAGGCCGTGATCGCCTCTGCCGGAGGCGACCCGTGGAGCAGCGGAGTCTCGTCCTTCTCCTGGGAGGTGCCGCTGCTGGCCTGGGGCGATGCGCTGCGCTCGATGCTGCTGCCGCTGCCGCGCGGCGCACACGTCTACGTCAACGCCGAACAGATCGCGCCCTGGGTGCTGGGGGCCGCGGCATGGTGCGGGCTGATCGCGCTGGTCGTCTGGCGCGCTGCCGGCCGGCGCCGGCCGACGACCGGGGTCGCGGGGCTGCTGCTGGCACTGGCCCTGCTGCTCCCTTCGCTGCTGGCAGTCGACCTCTCCGAAGGAGCCTGGCGCCTCCCGACGCGTTACTACGCGCCGCCGCTGGCCGGCCTGCTGATCGCGATCGCGCCCCTCGCCTCCCGGCGCTGGCAAAGCGGCGCCAGAATCGCCGCACCCGTGGCGGTGGTGCTGCTCGCGTCGCTGTCCTGGGTTCGCATCTCCCAGGGTCGCGACAACGTGACCTTCTTCGCCGCCGAGGCCGGCTACCACCCCGAGTCTCTGTTCGACCTGTACAACCTCGCCGAGTTCCAGTGCGAGTCCCGGCGTTTCGAACAGGCGCGCCGCACGCTGAAGCGAATCGAAGCGCACCCGCGCGCCGGCTCTCCGCAGGTCCGGGCGCTGCTGCTGGGCAGCAGGGCCAAGCTGGCGCTGCTGGCCGACGGCGACCTGGAGCGCGCCACGCGCCTGCTCGAGCAGTCGCTGCGCCTCGAGCCGTCCGACCTGACCCACGTGCTGATGCTGGCCGAGGCCCGCGCGCGCGCCGGCCGTCCCGACCAGTCGGCGGCCATCCTGCGCCGTGCGCTCCAGGCGCCGTGGTTCGCGGACGAGAGAGCCGAGACAATCCGCCGCCATCTCCGGCGCTACGCCGCCGACGAGGATACCGAGCGATGAGGTGGAACGCCGAACGCACGGATCTGCTGCTGTTCTGCCTGGCCGCGGCGATCACGGCCCTCGCCCTGCTGCGAGCGCTCGGCAACGATCTGGTCTGGGACGATCGTTTCCTGATTCTGGGCGCCGAGGAGCTGGGAGAGACAGCGCGGCTGCATGAGATCCTGACCACGCCATTTTGGCAGAACTCCAGCCACGTCGCCGAGCTGCTGCTGGACTACTGGCGCCCGCTGACCACCCTCGCGCTCTGGACCGGAGCGGCGGCGTTCGGCGACTGGGCTCCCGGCTTCCACCTGATCTCGCTGCTCGCCGCGCTGGGGGCCGCGCTTTTGCTCGCCCGCCTGATGCGTTTGGCGATCGGCGAGCCGCATCTCGCAGTCCGCTGGCTGGCCGTGCTCTTCCTGGCGCATCCGCTCGCTGCGGAGGTGATCTGCCTGACCGCCAACCTGGCCGATCACCTGGTGCTGATCTTCGCCAGCGCCGCCGTGATCGCCGTCTACGAAGCCGCCCGGGCAGCGCGCCCGGCTCGCAGGCTGTCGCTGCTGGCGGCGGCCGGGCTCGCCTGCGCCTGCGCCTGCGCCTCCAAGGAGCTGGGGCTGGTCGCGGTGCTGGCCCCGGCGGCGGCGTTTGCTCTGCGTCGCTGCGTCGATCGTCGGGCCCCCTTTCGCGAGCTGCTCGCGCCCGGAGCCTGGATCGCCGTCGCGGCGCCGGCCGCCGCCTACCTGGTATCCAGGCATCTCGTGCTCGATTCCGCGGCCGGCGCAAGCGGTGCGTTGCCCGGGATCTCCGACTACCTGCGGACGGCCTTCTTCGGCCTGGGAGAGGCGCTGGCGAGCATCTTCGTTCCGATCCCGTCTGGAGCGAGGGTTTCGGTCGAGGTCTCGAATCCGGTGGCGATCGGCCTCGCAGCGCTGGCCTGGGGCGCGGTGCTCGCCCTTTTCTTCCGCTCCGTTTTCAGGCGCAGGCTGGCCGAGCCGCCCCTGATCGGCGTCTCGATCGCCGTCGCTCTGCTGCTGCCCTCCCTGCTCGCCGTCGAGAGCACCGAGACCTCGATCGTCTTTCCCAGGCGCTACTTCCACCCGCCGCTGGCCGGAATCCTGGTCTGCATTTTACCGTTCGCTGTGCGCCGCTGGCGGGCCGGTGCGCGCTACGTTCTGCCCCTGCTGGTCTCGCTGCTGGCCCTGCTTTCCTGGATCAGGGTCGACGAGTGGAGCGACAACGTCTCTTTCTTTCAGGCCGAAGCACACTACAACCCGGACTCGGCCGAGGCGCGGTTGAGCTACGCTCGCTCGTTGACCAGGGCGCGCTCGTTCGACCGCGCCGAACGGCTGCTGGACGAGGTCGACGAGATGCCGGCCGCGCAGCAGCCGCGCCTTCGGGTCGAGCTGTTGAACGAGCGCGCCGCGCTCAAAATGCTCAGGGACGGAGACACGCGCTCGGCAGCCCGGCTGCTCGAAAGAGCCCTGGTCCTCGATCCCACCGACTTGGGCAGCGTTCTCGATCTCGCCTCGGTCCACGCCACCGCCGGGCGACCCGGCCGGGCGGCTCGCATCCTGCGCACCGCTCTGCGCTCGCCGTGGTTCCGCGATCACCGCCGAGCCGAGATCGAGGCTCGCCTGAGACGCTACGAGCAGATGGAGCGCCGTGCCGCCTCCGACCGAGCAGACCGTCCCAACGCGCCTCTGTCGAAGGACACGTCGCGATGAGCACCACCCCGAACGGCCGGCATTGCGAGCGCAAGCTCTCCTCCCTCCTGCTGCCGGCGTTGCTTCCGGCCGCGGTCTGCCTGGCTCTGTATCTGCCGTCGCTGGGACATCCCTTCCAGTGGGACGATCGCGAGCTGCTCGAGCGCAGCGCGAGCTTCGCCAACCCTTCCCGCCTGAGCGAAGCGCTGACCGGGCACTACCTGTCGCTGGCGGAGAACCGACCAATCGACACTCCGTACTACCGGCCGCTCAGCCAGCTGGTGCTGATGCTGGAGAGAATGCTGTTCGGCCCCGAGCCGATCGGCTTTCGCGCCGTTCACAGCGGATTGCACCTGTTGTGCTCGCTGCTGCTCCTGGCGGGAATCGCCGCGCTGCTTTCGAGCGACGACGAACCCAACGTCCGCTGGCGCGCCGCCCTGGGCGCGGCCCTGTTCGCCGCCCTGCCCTACGCCGCCGACTCGGTGCTGCTGCTGACGGACCTCGGCGATCTGCTGGCGCTGGCCTTCAGCCTCGCCTCCCTGGTGGCCTTTACCCGCTTTTGCAACCGAGGTGGAATCGCCGCGGCGCTGGGGATCGCCGTCGCGTCGCTGGCGGCCGTCTCATCCAAGGAGACCGCTCTTCTGCTGCCGCTGCTCCTCGCCGCCTTTCACCTGCTGCTGCGAAAGAGAACGTCTCGGCGGCGCGCCTGGATCGGAATCGGCATCTCGCTGCTGGCGACCGGCGTCTACCTGGCCGCGCGTTTCGCCGTGCTGGAATCGAACGGCTCGGGGCTCGATCCGGCGCGCGCCCTGGCCCTGCTTCCGGTTCACCTGCTCGAGGCCCTGCGCTGGGCGATCGCGCCCCACCCGCTGGCGCTCGTCGAGCCCGTGCAGGCCGAGATCGGCGAGATCCGCTGGTGGATCGGCTCGTTGCTTCTCGCGGCGCTGATCGGCGCCGCCTGGGTATTGCGCAAACGAGAGCCCGCCGTCGCTTTCGGGCTGGTCGCCTGGCTGCTCACCGTCGCGCCGGCGCTGGCGGTGATGGAGAAGACCGGATCGCTCTCGCCGCGCTACCTGTACGTACCCGGCGCTGCGCTGGTCCTGACCCTCGCCGCAGCGACCGCGCGTTTTCGCAAGGTAGGCATCGCCGCTCTGGCCGGGCTGGTCATCGCCGCAGGCCTGCTCTCGGCGATACGCATCTCGGCCTGGAGCGATCCCATCTCGCTGTGGTCGCTCGAGACGGAGCGTCACCCCGAGCCGGCGGCCAACCGCATCCACCTGGGCAACGCGCTGGACGACGAGGGCAGGCCCGAAGAGGCGCTCGAGCAGATGATCGCCGCCGTGCGCCTGGCAAAACGCGGCGCCAAGGCCGAGACCCTGGCGCTGGCTCACGAGAATCTGGCCCGCCTGCTGGCCCGCAGCCCTCGCCGAACAGACGCGGCGCTCGACCAATACCGGGCGGCGGCGGAGGCTTTCCCCGGACGACCCGGACCCTGGCTCGGCGCGGGCAAGATCCACGCCCGAGACGGAGCCTGGAGACGAGCCCGGGACTCGTTCGCAAAGGCGGTGGAGCTGGCGCCCCGGCACCTCGAATCGGCGCTGCTGTACGCCGGTGCGCTGGCTGCCACCGGCGACATCGAAGGAGCGCTCGAGAATCTCGACCGCGCGCGGGCGTTGGCCGCGGGATCGCCGGCACGGCTGGCCGAGGTGCGGGCCAAGCGCGCGGCGGTGCTCGACCTCGCCGCCCGTGACGGCGGAAACAGCGGGCCGGCCGAGTGAGGCGATAGCGGTTGAAAAGCGCGACGCTTTGTTCTTTAGTCGAAAAAGACTGCTGCTCCTCGTGGAGCAATGGAGGTTCCAATCGAATTGCAAGGAGAGTTGCCGTGCTCGACAATCTCGCATTGACCAATCCGTTGTGCAAACTGCTCGACAAGGACCGTGACGATTTCACGCGGGCCGACATGCTCGACGCGATCAGGAAGCTCGAGATCGAGAGGCTCACCTTCCACTACACGGGCGCCGACGGTCAGCTCAAGGAGCTGAAGCTGCCGCTGGGCGACATC
The DNA here is from genome assembly GCA_046484285.1 of Polyangia bacterium. Lineage (GTDB taxonomy): Bacteria > Myxococcota_A > Polyangia > JAAYKL01 > JAAYKL01 > CAZHCG01. Next base: position 4,182 of record JAWOBP010000014.1, on the reverse strand, counting down.
CGGTACGCCGAGCGCGTCCTGGCGGCGGGCGAGCGCGTCGACGGCTCCTCGCTGTTCAAGGGGCTGGTGGACACCGCCTGCTCCGATCTCTACGTCGTGCCGAGCTACCGGACCGCGTTCGTCAACCCGTTCGACGAGAAGAGCCTGGATTTCATCTGCCGCTTCCTGGATCGGGACGGCAACAAGGCGTCGTTCACGCCGGACAACATCCTGGGCATCTCGGCCGAGCGTTTCCGCGAGAGCACCGATCTCGACCTGTGGGCCCTGGGCGAGCTCGAGTTCTTCTTGCTTCGCCCCGGCGGAGACGAGCACTACACGCCGCAGGAACAGGCCGGCTACCACGCTCCGGCCCCGTTTTTCAAAAGCGGCCGCGCGGTCGACGAGATGGTGCGCCTGCTGACCCGGATCACCGGCGCGATCAAGTACGCGCACTCGGAGGTCGGCTATCTCGATTCTTTGCGATCCGAGCAGCCGATGCTGTCCGGAATGCGCGCCGAGCAGCACGAAATCGAGTTTCTGACTCGTCCGGTCGAGGAGATGGGCGACTGCATCTCGCTGGCCAAGTGGGTGATCCGCAACGTAGCCCACCAGCACGGCATGCTGGCCACCTTCGCTCCCAAGATCGAAGAGGGGATCGCCGGCAACGGATTCCACTTCCACATGGAGCTGCTCGAGAACGGACGCAACGTGATGAGCGGCCCGGAGGGCGACCTCTCCGAGCGGGGCCGCCGCCTGGTGGGCGGTCTGGTCAGCTACGCCTCGACGCTCTCGGCCTTCGGCAACACGGTGGCCTCGTCGTTCCTGCGCCTGGTGCCCAACCAGGAGGCGCCGACCCGCATCTGCTGGAGCGACTCGAATCGATCGGCGCTGGTGCGCGTCCCGCTCGGCTGGTCGCGCGCCCAGAACCTGAGCCGCGTGGTCAACCCCACCGAGCCCGACAGCTACCAGGACGAACGCGGCTACCAGACCGTGGAGCTCCGCTCCTCGGACGGATCGGCGATGTACCACCTTCTGCTCGCGGGTCTCGTCACCGCGGCCCGGCACGGGTTGACCTCCGAGGGAATGCTCGAGCTAGCCGAGGAGACGCGCGTCGAGGGCAACATCTTCGCCGACGAGGAGCTGTTGGCGCGACTCGAGCCGCTGCCCGGAAGCTGCGTGGCGGCCGGTCGCCTGCTGCTCGAGCGCCGGAAGATGTACGAAAGCGCCGGCTGCTTCCCGCCGCAGGTGATCGACCACGTGGCCAGAATCCTGATCGCGGAGGACGACGAGCAGCTCAACGCCAGGCTGTCCGAGATGTCGCCCGAGGAGCGACTCGACACCGCGCACGAGCTGATGCACAGAGACATCCATCGACATTGAGGGGGAGCCAGATGAGAGCCTCGCCAGCAATCGCGCTGATCGCCTTCGCCCTCGTCGCCTGCGACACGGGCGACGACGACGACGTCAGCTACGAGCAATGCACACCCGAGTCTTGCCAGGCCGCCTGCGACGAGGCCTACGCGGAAGAGCTGGCCAGCTGCGGCGGCATCTGCGACGTCGAGGCGCACTGCCTGTCGAGCGGCACCTGCGAGTGCAACTTCCTTCCGTGCGCCCCGGAGGCCTGCGAGGACTACTGCCTCGAAGAAGGCTACGAGGACGGAGGCTGCGGCACCTTGAGCGGCAATCCGCTCAGCTGCGACTGCTGGTAGCGCCGTCCGGACAGACTTCGAGCAGCTCCCGCGCCGAGGAATCGTCGGAGATCCAGGCGCACATCTCGAACGCCGAGCGCGCCTTCGACAACGCGCCCTTCCGCATCCGCGCGATCCCGGCCGCCAGCCAGAGCCGCGGCTCGTCCGGACGGTGGAGAAGCGCGCCCGTGAGCAACCCGTCCGCCGCGTCGGGACGACTTCTTTCCAGCTCATCCAGCGCCGAGGCCAGGACGCGATCGGGGTCGACCTCCAAGCGCGCCTCGCCCTCCCTCCCGGCTTGCGGCGCGGGCCGCGACGCGGGCATGATCGAACCCGGTCGAAATCGGTCGGCGGTCTCCGTGAGCAGGTCTTCGCTTTGGCAAACTGACATCGAATCACCTCCCGAGGCGCGGTTCGTTCCGTGTGCATCTGCGAGCGCCTCGGTAACTACATCGGACGATCGCGCCGGGGAGTTGCAAAAAAGATCGAAAAAAAAACTACTCGACCACGACTGTCCCCTGATCGGGGTCCTTCAGAAACTCGAAAGCGTCCAGAATCACTTCGGAATCGTAGACGCCGTCAGACGTGTCGTGAATGTGGAAGGTGACCGCGAACGTCTCGCCGCCGTCGATCGGCCAGGAGGTCTGGAGCCAGCCGGTGGAACTCCCGCTCGAAGAGCTGTCCTCCGTCTGGCTGGCGGCGCACTCGAACCCGGTGCCGCCGATGTCGGTGCCCACGTCGTAGCTGTAACCGTCCGGACAGTCTTCGTACCAGCAGCAATCCGAAAACGCGCTGTTGATCGCGATGTAGCAGTACTTCTGACCGGGCTCGCACGACTCGTCGTCGGCCTCGCAGACGAAGTCCCAGTAGTCGTCCGGATCGCGGCAGTCGGTGAAATTGATCACCGTCGGGTTGCCGCCGTTTGTGCTGCCGGCCTCGAGCACGACGTAGAACTTGTCGTTGTAGACCGTGGAAATGAACTCGTCGTACTCTTCGGAGAAAAAGACGTACTTGAACCTGAACGCCTCGGCCGCCTGGGGAGCCTGCAGAATCAGGCGCCATTCCATCACGTCGTGGATGTCGTAGCCCTCGTCGCTCCAGGGGTCCTCGACGACAATCGAGTAGTCGTCGCAGCTCATCGAGTGCGACGTTCCCTCGGCCGGACCGCTTGCCATCAGGGCGTACGAATCGTTGAGCTTGGGCGCCAGTCCGTTGGTCGTCGCACCAAAATGAGCCACCGCCTGGTAGGTGTCCTCCAGCGTGCAGGTCGTGCTGATCCCGGTCTTGGAATAGTAATCGGACTCGACGACCACGGTTTCGTCGCACAGATCGAAAGCGCAAGTCATGTTCTCGAGCGTCCCTCCCTGCGACGGGCAGGAGGAACAGTCCATCTCGATCGCGTCGGCCCCGGCGTCGCCGGCGTCGGCGTCGGTGTCGCTGTCCGTATCTGCATCCGTGTCCGCGTCGCCGTCGCTGTCGCTGTCAGTATCTCCGTCGGCGCCGGCATCCATGTCGTCGTCGCCGCCCCCTCCGTCCTCCGCAGAGCTGCAGCCGAAAGAACCCTGCAACGCCGCGAGCCAACAAAAAACGATCACGAAAATCCAGCTCTCATTCCTTTTTGACATCTTTCCTCCCCGACCGGCTCCGTTCGCGGCTCTAACAACTCGAGCTGCATGAGCTCGAAAAAACCCGACAACGAGTATAATCGAACAACACCGTCTGATCGCGACTTTTGATTCAATCGCCGGTGGCATCTATCTCGTTCCAGCTCGAGGAAAAACCCTCGCCTTCCGCGTCCCGGTCGCCGAACTCGGAGGCAACGATCCGCCCGTTCTCCCACAGCTCCGCGTGCAGGATGTGTCCGTGCCGGTCGTAGTAGACCCAACGGCCGACCTTGGTCCCCTCCTGGTATCGACCTTCCGAGTAGCGCTCCCCGTTCGGCCAGGAGCAGATCCAGTAACCCTGGGGCACGCCGTTGCCACCCCAATCCGACCCGGTGCAACGCACGGAAAACCCTGTCTCGGCGTCCTCGAAATCGCGCACGATCATACGATTGCCGCAAGCCGCTACGAGCGCGAGCAGCGCGAGCAACGTCGATATCCGCAAGCGAGTCATCACCACAATCGTAATAGAAAACCCGACTTCTGAAAATCAGACGCGGTGTCAGACACGCTGAAGCGCGGCGGGGGTAGATAATCAGTTGATTGGAAAGTTCCGTTCCCGGCGGTTTTTCGCGCAGGGTCCAACTTTTTTGCAACCGAGCGGGCCGATCGTCCGATGTAAGGAGCATGGGACATCCAATCAGAATCTATCAGCCGGGGATCGTCTACTCGATGGTCTCCAACATCGTCGACCGCCAGTTCATGCTCAAGCCGGACCACCACCCGGACAACCCGCTTCTGTCGCTCGAGAGCCCGCCCGAGGCCTTGTCGCCGGACAACGACATCATCCCCAGGCCCAGCGTGATCAACATCATCGGCTCTGCGGCGGCCAGGGCGCAGCGCGACAACCCGGT
>JAWOBP010000069.1:0-10599 GCA_046484285.1 Polyangia bacterium | reverse complement strand
TGGGAGTGCCCGGCCGACTGCGAGGACTGCTCCTCGCTGGGCCTGGACGAGCAGGCCTGCGCCGCGAGCACGGCCAGCTCCTCGGCCGTGCGGCGGCGCTGCTCGCCGGCCCAGTAGCCGACCGTGCTCGCGGCGCAGGCCTGCTCGTCCAGGCCCAGCGAGGAGCAGTCCTCGCAGTCGGCCGGGCACTCCCAGGGGCTCTCGCCAACGCCGCAGAGCCCGTCCCCGCAGTCGACGCACCAGTAGCCGTCGCACTCCTCGCCGGGCAGGCAGCCGCGCACCGCGGTCAGCCAGCCGCAGCACGAGGACGGATCCTCGGTCTGCTCCCCGGCCATCGTGCACTCCATGCAGACCAGCCCCGGCCCGGGCGCGACGTCCACGCACTGCTGCCCGATCGGACAGTCGACATCCTCGCCGCACGGGATCTCGCAGGTCTGGAGAGGCTGCTCGCCTGCGTCCTCGTATTCCATGCACGTGAGCCACGGCCAGCAGTCGGTCGACGAGCAGTCCTCGTGCTGATCGGCGCAGCACTTGGCGCCCAGGCCGACCGCCGCGATCATCACCAGCCCCAGGTTCCTACGAAGAGGTGATACCCCCCTCCGATGCTTTTACTCTTCCAGTCCTCGGCATCTTGTCCTCCTCCTTCTCTCGCGTCCGTTGTCGACGCTGCGGTTTGGAGGGAGCAATCCGCTCGGGCGAGAAGCTGGACAGGTGCCGCGAGAGCGTGGGACCGAAAGGATGGTTTCAGCGTGAGACAAGCGCCCCTCCGGTCAAAATTTTCATCGCGCGTCTTTCGCATGTCAAGTGTTTTTTTGCGAGCGCTTCGCGCTTCGTCGAAACAGTCGCGGCCCGGGAGGCCGAGAGGCGCTTTTTCGTGCAATCCCGCGCCCTGTGAGAGGACCCACTCGGAAATACCTACGGCGCGGATGGCTCATACACGCCGGAATTCGGCGGGGAAGAATCTTTTGGGCGGCTGGCGCGTCACAGTCTTGGACGGGCCCGTTGCCCCGGCTCTCGGCGATTGACCGGCCGGGGCGCCGCGGGTAGCATGGGCTCATCGTCGAACAAGGAGTGGTCGATCATGAAAATCATCAAACGAGTGGCGATCTTTCTCGCGGCCTGGATGCTGCTTTCCGCCGCGATGACGGGTTGCGTCTGCGTGGTCCACGACTACGACACGCGGGAGCCGGCGTCGATCTTCGTCCCCGCACCCCCGCCCGAGCCCAAGGACGAGCAGCGGCCGGCCGCGCCTTCCGAGAGTCACGTCTGGGTCGATGGTCACTGGGACTGGAACGGGATGGAGGAGGACTGGGAGTGGCAGGAAGGCCAGTGGCAGGAGCCTCCGGAGGAGGGAGCCGACTGGGAGGAGCCCTCCTACGAGGAGAACGAGGGCGACTGGGTCTACACTCCCGGTTACTGGGTCGGACCGGATGACGGCGTGGTGGACGAGCCGATCGAGTCGCTTCCCGACCAGGGGAGCGGCGGCGTCGAAGGGCCCGGCGCCGGGGGCGGCGCGCCCGAGACGGCCGGTGGCGCGACACCCGGCGAGAGCGGCGGCGGCGTCGAGAGCGGTGAGGTGCCCGAGATGGGGGCCGAGATGCAGCCGGTCGGCGGCGGCGAGGACGAGGCCTCCGGGGATCAGGGCGAGCAGCCCTCCGAGGGCGAGGAGGAGAGCGAGGGCGGCGGCGCGACCAAGCCCGGGCAGGCGGGCAAGCAGCTCGAGCCGGGCAAGATGAAGCCGGTGAAGCCGAGCGGCTCCAAGAAGAAGCCGGGCCAGGCGGGCAAGCAGCACAAGCCGGGCAAGCAGCTCGAGCCGGGCAAGATGAAGCCGGTGAAGCCGAGCAAGCCCGACGAGCCGGAGGGCGCCGAGAAGCCCTCGGGCTCCGGCAAACACGGTCCCGGCAAGCCGGGCAAGGCCGGCACGCTCGATCCGAACCTCGAGACCGGCAAGAAGCCCGACCTGGACAAGAAGCCTGTCCCCCGCTCGAAGAAGACCAAGAAGAAGTGCAAGAAGACGCGCCGCTGCGACTGTGACGGCAAGTGCGAGCCCGGCGAGAACAAGAAGACGTGCGCCGACTGCAAGCGCCGCAACAAGAAACGCTGATTCACGCAGCGAGCTTTTCTCTCAGCAGTCTTTTCTCTCAGCTTTCATTCATTTTTCTCAAGCTCTCGGCGAAGGGAGGACGCACCACTTTTCGATCCGTGATCAGCGCGTCGACCAGCGAGGCCGGCGTGACGTCGAAGGCCGGGTTCCTGACCGGCACTCCCGCCGGCACGATCCGCCGATCGCGCACATGAGTCACCTCGCGCTCGGGCCGCTCCTCGATCGGAATCAGAGATCCGTTGGGAGTCTCCATGTCCACCGTAGACCACGGCGCGGCCACGTAGAACGGAATCCCACCGTGCCGGGCGGCCAGCGCCACGCCCAGCGTTCCGATCTTGTTTGCCACGTCGCCGTTGGCCGCGACCCGGTCCGCCCCCACCACCGCCAGATCGATCTCGCCGCCCGCGATCAGCGAGGCCGCGGCCGAGTCCGGAATGACGGTCACCTCGATTCCGTCGCGCTGCAGCTCCCAGGCGGTCAGCCGGGCTCCCTGGAGGAAGGGCCGCGTCTCGTCCGCGATCACCCGCACCCGCTTGCCCGCCTCCACCGCGGAGCGGATCACGCCCAGCGCCGTGCCGTGCCCGGCCGTGGCCAGCGCGCCGGCGTTGCAGTGCGTCAGCACGGTCGAGCCTTCGGGGACCAGCTCGGCGCCCAGGCGTCCGATCCGGCGACACAGCGCCAGGTCCTCGGCGCGGATCGCCTCGGCCTCGGCCAGCAGCGTCCCGGCCAACTCGGAGCCGGCCCCGCTAGACTCGGCCAGGCGCCGCATGCGCCGCACGGCCCAGACCAGGTTGACCGCGGTGGGTCGCGCCGCGGCCAGCTCGTCGCAGGCGCGCAGCACGGCGTCCGGCTCTCCCCCGAACTCCCGAGCCGCCAGCGCCACGCCGTAGGCCGCGGCGACTCCGATCGCGGGCGCTCCGCGGATCACCATCTCGCGGATCGCGACGACCACCTCGCCCGCCGAACGGTACACCTCGTAGCGCTCTTCTTGCGGCAGCACCCGCTGATCCAGCATCGCCACGGCTCCGTCGCGCCAGGCGATCGTTTCGAAACCCTCTGGCCGATCATTCATCGAGCATCCTCCTGAGCATTTCCGCCACTCGTTTCGGGTCGGCCGCGCCGCGGGTGGCGCGCATCGCGCGTCCGACGAAGAAGTCCAGCAACCCTCTCTTGCCCGCCCGGTAGAGATTCGCCCGGGTGGGGTGCTCCTCCAGCAGGCGGCGGCACAGCCCGGCCAGCTCGGCCTCGTCCGAGATCAGCCCCAGCCCGAGCTCGGCGACGATCTCCCGCAGCGAGCGGTCGCCGCGTCGCGCCTCGGCGAAGACCGACTTGGCCGCAAAGTGCGATATCTCGCCGCGGCCGACCATCGCCAGAAGCTCGCCGACGCGCTCGGCCGGCAGCGGCCAGTCCATGCCTTCCGCGCTCGGGCGCGCATCGCGCAGCACCACCTCCAACACGAAGCCGGCGGCCCTGCGCGGCTCTGCGCAGATCCGCGCCGCCTTTTCGAAGTAGTCCGCCAGCTCGCGCGACTCGGTGAGCCGCTCCGCGTCGCGCCCGGCGATTCCCAGCTCGGCGACGAATCGTCGCTCGCGCGCGCCGGGCGGCTCGGGCAGCGAATCCACGATTCGTCGAATCCAGTCGTCTTCCAGGACCAGCTCGGGCAGGTCGGGCTCCGGGAAGTAACGGTACTCGTAGGAGCCCTGCTTGGAGCGCATCGCGGCGGTTGCCCGCTCGCCTTCGTCCCACAGCCGCGTCTCGCGCCGCACCTCTCCTCCGTTCTCCAGCAGCGCCCGCTGGCGCTCCAGCTCGTAGCCCAGCGCGGCGCGCAGGTGGGTAAAGGAGTTGAGGTTCTTGATCTCGACCGGGGTGCCGGGACGGGACGAGCCTCGAGCGCGCAGGGAGACGTTGGCGTCGAAGCGCAGATCGCCGCGCTCCATCTTGCCCTCGCAAGCGCCCGCCCAGCGCAACGTGCGGCGGACCTGGCGGGCGCACAGCGCCGCCTCCCCGGGCGAGCGCAGGTCGGGCTCGGTCACGATTTCGGCCAGCGGCACGCCGCAGCGGTTGAAATCCAGCAGTGTGACGCCCTCGCTCTCGTCGTGGACGCTCTTGGCCGAATCCTCCTCGACGTGCAGCCGCGCGATGCGGACCGTGCGCCGTCCGTTCGCGCCGTCCAGCTCCAACCGGCCGGCGCCGCACAGCGGCCGTTCGCGCTGGGTGATCTGGTAGCCCTTGGGCAGGTCGGCGTAGAAGTAGCTCTTGCGATCGAACGAGCTGCGCGGCTCGATCCGGCAGCCCAGGGACGCGCCGGCGCGCACGGCGAGCTCCACCGCGCGGCGGTTGGGCATCGGCAGCGCGCCGGGAAGGCCCAGGCAGACCGGGCAGACGTCGGTGTTGGGCGGCGCGTCGTGCCTCGACCGGCAGCGGCAGAAGATCTTGGTCCGCGAGGAGAGCCGCGCGTGGATCTCCAGGCCGATCTGCGCCTCGAAGATCAAGTTCGCACCTCCCGCTCGAAGGCGGACGCGGCGGCCACCACCGCGGCCTCGTCCAGGCGTGCTCCGATCAGCTGCAGGCCGATCGGAAGCCCGCCGTCCCCAGTCGGGCAGGGGACCGAGATCGCGGGCAGGCCGGCCAGGCTGGCGGGCAGGGTGAAGACGTCGGCCCGGTACATCTCCAGCGGGTCGTCGGCCCGCGATCCGAGCGGAAAGGCCGGGGTCGGCGAGGTGGGCGCGATCACCAGGTCCACCCCGCCGTCGAACAGCCGCTCGAAGTCCCGCGAGACCTCGGTCCGCGCCCGCTGGGCCTTCAGGTAGATATCCTCGGCGTAGCCCTCGGCCAGCGCGTAGGTGCCCAGCATCACGCGGCGCCGCACCTCCTGGCCGAACAGCTCGCGGGTGAGGGCGCGCGTCTCGGCCGCGGTCGCTCCGGTCCGCCGCACGCCGAAGCGCAGCCCGTCGTAGCGCGCCAGGTTGGAGGCGGCCTCGGCGTCGGCGATCGCGTGGTAGACGGGCAGCGCCAGATCCGCGTGCGGCAGCCGGACCTCGACCAGCGAGGCTCCCAGTGACTCGAACGTCGCCGCGGCCCGCTCGAACGCGACGGCGACCCGATCGTCGGAGCTGCCCGCGACCAGCTCGGCGGGGATTCCGAGCCGCATCCCCTCGGCTCCGCGTCGCAGCGCGTCTGCGAGGCGCGGCGGCGACTCGTCGAGCGCGGTGGCGTCCCTCCCGTCCGGACCGCAGATCGCCTCCAGCGCCAGCGCGCAGTCGGCCGTGCTGCGCGCGATCACTCCCGGCGTGTCCAGCGAGGAGGCGAACGCGATCAGCCCCCAGCGGCTGACGCGACCGTAGCCGGGCTTGAGCCCCACCACTCCGCACAACGAGGCCGGCTGGCGCACCGAGCCGCCGCTGTCGCTGCCCAGCGCGAGCGGAACCATCCCGGCGGCCACCGCGGCCGCGGATCCGCCCGACGATCCCCCCGGTACCAGCCCGGGGTCGCGCGGATTGCGCGTCGGGCCGAAGGCCGAGCTCTCGCAGGAGGAGCCCATGCAGAACTCGTCGAGGTTCGTCTTGCCGACCGGCACCGCGCCGGCCAGGACCAGGCGTTGCACGGCGGTGGCGTCGTAGGGCGGAATCCAGCCCTCGAGGATCGAGGAGCCGCCCGTGGTCGCGACCCCGCGGGTGACGAAGGCGTCCTTGATCCCGACGGGAACGCCGGCCAACCGGCCCGGATCAGCGCCTCGCGAGACCTCGCGATCCACGCGCTTCGCCCTTTGCACGGCCCCCGAGGCGTCGGTCGAGAGAAACGCGCCGATGCGCCCGTCCTCTCGCTCGATGCACTCCAGAGCCTCGACGGCGAGATCCGCCGCGCTTTTCTCACCGCCGGCCACCGCTGCGGCGATCGCCGAGATCGACGCGTCCAGCGCGCTCACCGGGGCCCCTTCGACTCCAGGGGAATGCTCAGCAGATCGCCTGGACAGCTCATCATCTCCTCGCGCTGCGATTCTGGAGACGGGACGTCTTCGGCCAGCGGGCAGGGCCCGAGCGAGTTGCGCTCCCACGGTTGCACGCCGCGCAGATCCAGCCCGGCGAGGATCGCCAGCCGCTCGGCGATCCGCTCGAGCTGCGCGGCCAGCTCGTCGAGCCGTCGGCGATCCGTGCGCAGACTCGCCAGCTCGGCGATCTCGGCTGCGGTTCGACGCGTAACCTCTCGGCGTGCCACGGCTTCGAATCGTATGTCCGACCTGGCCAGTGCGCAAGGTACGGCGCTTCGATCAAGCCTCGTGAATAGGTTTTCTCGTTTTACGTGGCTCGATTCCCGAACCACTTGAAATGCACTCCGCGATGCACTATTCTCTCACCGTACTGTAAAAATTTTTTAATGGAATGGCAACCGTGGCAGATGAAGACCAAGGCCGTTCCCCGCGGCGTGGCCAGGAGCCGGGCGGGATTTCGCAGTCTACATCGGTGGACGGCGGCAAGGTGGACCAGCGCCGCCCGTCAGTCGAGCACATCGGGAAAAGCGCCGCGCACGAGCTGAACAACGCTCTGACCTCGGTGCTGGGCTGGACGCAGATCGCGCGCGGCGACGGGTTGGATCCGGAGCGCAGGGCCAGGGCGCTCGGGGCCGTGGAGATGGGCGTCAGGCGCGCGATGGAGATCGCCTCTCGCCTCCGCGACACGGGACGGCTCGATGTATCCGGCGAGCGACGATCCGTGCGGCTGGACGAAGTGGTCGGCGACGCCCTGGAGCTGCTCGCCTGGCAGATGGACGAGGGCGGGATCAGCCTCGATCTCTCACTGGAGGAAAGCGGGATCTGCCTGGTGGATCCTGCGGAGCTGACCAGGGTCTTCGACAACCTGCTGCGCAACGCGATCGAGGCGATGCCCGAGGGGGGACTGCTGCGCGTCTCCACCGAACGCGCCGGCGGCGAGATAGTGGTCGTCGTGGAGGACTCGGGGCCGGGCGTGTCCCGCGAGGTCGCCGCGCGGATCTTCGAGCCCTTTTTCACCACCAAGTCGCGCGACGACAGGACAAACGGGCAGTCCGGGCTGGGGCTGGCCGTCTGCCGCGAGATAGTGGAGAGCCATGGCGGCACGATCGACCTCGACGCCGCGCCCGGCGGCGGCGCGCGTTTCAACGTGCGTCTCCCGGTCGCCGGGGGCGAGGGCTCGCCGGCGCGACGGACCGAGCCGCCGGTGCGCTCCACCTTTCCGCCGGGGATCGCCGTGCTCGTGGTCGAGGACGACCAGGACGTGGGCGAGATGATCCGCACCGCGCTGATTCTGCGCGGGGCGCTGATCTCGGTGGTGGACAGCGGCGAGGAGGCCGTCGATATCTGTCGTCGCGAGAGGTTCGAAGCGGCCTTCGTCGATTTTTCCATGCGCGGCCTCTCGGGGCACGATCTCGCCCGAGAGCTGAAGGCGATCCGTCCCGAGATGCCGATCGTCTACATGAGCGGCGTGGAGGTGGAGCGCGGCGAGCACGCGGTGGCGTTCGTCAAGAAGCCGTTCGACCTGGAGCGCGTGCAGGCGGTGCTGGCCGAGGTGCTGGGCATCGACTCGCCGATATTGACTCCGGGCGATTCGCGTCTAAGTTGAAAGGCGAGCAAGGAGAGGCCCACGATGCCATTGTTCGGCCTGTTCATCGATCCGCTCTACATCGCCGTGCTGGCGCCCGGTTTCTTGCTGGCGCTGTGGGCCACGGCGAAGGTCAAGGCCAACTTCGCGCGCTACAGCAGCGTCAGGTCGGCCAGCGGAATGACCGGCGCCGAGGCGGCGCGCGCAGTGCTGCGGCGCAACGGGTTGCAAAACGTGCGGGTCGTGGAGACGCACGGGCGACTCAGCGACCACTACGACCCCCGCTCGCGAACGGTCAACCTCTCGCCCGACGTCTACCGCCGGCCCTCGGTCGCGGCGGTGGCGGTCGCGGTCCACGAGGTGGGGCACGCCCTGCAGCACGCCGACAGCTACGCTCCGCTGGCGCTGCGCTCCGCGGCGGTGCCGATCGCGCGGGTGGGATCGTTCGCGCCGTGGCTGATCCTGATCGGCGGCTTTCTGCTGCACTCCCTGTCGCTGGTCTACGTCGGCGTGATCCTCTTTTCCGGCGTGGTCGTTTTCCAGCTGATCACGCTGCCGGTGGAGCTCAACGCCTCGTCGCGGGCCAAGGCCAAGCTGGCCGAGATGGGGCTGGCCGTCGGCGAGGACGCCCGCGGTGTGCGCAAGGTCCTCTCCGCGGCGGCGATGACCTACGTCGCCGGGGCGATCACCGCGGTACTGACCCTGCTCTACTACCTGATGCGGTTGGGGCTGCTCGGCGGACGCCGCTGAAGCTCACCAGCTCTGTGCCGCGCCCGGCTCGTCGATCCGCGCGATCTGCTCGCGCAGGTACTGGATCTCCTGCTGCCAGTAGAGCAGCGAATCGAACTGGGAGAAGGTGCGGCGGAAGATCGGGTCGTCCCAGCGCCTGGCGATCCAGGCCGAGAAGCGGATGATGCGCAGCGCGCGCAGCGGCTCGACCAGGCGCAGCCACTCGCTCTTCCAGTCTCGCATCTGCGAGTAGGCCTCCAGCAGCAGCTCGCGCTGCCGGCGTCCGTGCTCGTCGTAGCTGGGCACCATCATCCACACGTCCTGAACCGCCGGTCCGACCAGCATGTCGTCGAAGTCGAGGAAGGTGAACCCGTCGCGCGTGCTGATCAGGTTGCCCAGGTGGCAGTCGCCGTGGATGCGGTGCGTGGGTATCCCGGCAAACAGCGGCTCGATGCGGTCGAAAAGCGCCTCGCAGGTGGCGGCGTAGTTGTCGCGGGCCTCGGCCGGGATCATTCCCGATTCGAGCAGCGAGGCCAGCTGCCGGCGACCGTAGGTCTCGGGAGTGATCCGCAGCCGGTGGAGCGCGTCCCGCCGCGCGCCGACGTTGTGGATGCGCGCGATCAGCCGGCCCGCCATCTCGAGCTGCTCGTCGTCGAGCTCCTGGGGGTTGCGCCCGCCGACGCGCGGAAACAGTGCGTAGCGAATGCCCTCCACCTCGCCGAGCGTCGAGCCCGGCTCCAGCTCCAGCGGGGCGGCGACCGGGATCTCCTCGTCGCGCAGCTCGGCGAGGAAGGCGTGCTCGTCGAGGATCGTCTCCTCGGACCAGCGGCCCGGCCGGTAGAACTTGCCCACCACCCAGCTCTCGTCCTCCAGCTCCAGCTGGTAGACGCGGTTCTCGTAACTGTTCAAGATGATGAAGCGCCCGCTGCAGCGCCGCCCGCCGACCTCGACGGCGTCCAGAATCTGCTCGGGCTCGAGGCGGTTGAAGCGCGCGGCCAGCGGGTGTCGTTCGATCTCTTCTCGCATGTGGGGCAACCTATCGTCGCCGCGCTCGCGGTGCAAGGCGGGTTTGACGAGAGCGAGGCTCGCGTTGTAGATACCCCCCACTCGTCTTGACTATCAAAAGAGGAGGTCGAGATGCTGATGGAGATCGGCGAGATGCGCAAGGGAACCAAGATCGTGATCGACGGAGAGCCATACGTCGTTTCCGAGTACCAGTTCGTCAAGCCGGGCAAGGGTCAGGCTCTGTACAAGTGCAAGGTCAAGAACATGATCAGCGGCGCGCAGCTGGACAAGACCTGGCGCTCCGGCGAGAAGTTCGAAAAGGCGGATCTCGAGCAGCATCAGATGCAGTACCTCTACACCGACGGAGAGCAGTACCACTTCATGAACACCGAGACGTACGAGCAGCTGGCGCTCAACGCCGACCAGGTCGGCGACGCGGTCAACTTCCTCTACGAGAACATGGAGGTCGAGATGCTGCTGTTCGACGGCAGGCCGATCGGTCTGACCCTGCCCACCTTCGTCGAGCTGGAGATCACCAAGTCGGATCCGGGAATCAAGGGCGACACCGCCTCGAACACCACCAAGCCGGCGACCGTCTCGACCGGCTACACGTTACAGGTTCCGCTGTTCCTCGAGGAAGGGGAGTGGATCAAGATCGACACCCGCAGCGGCGAGTACGTCGAGCGGGTCAAGCACTAGTAGCACGTCAGGCCTCCAAGATCGGGTAGAGCCTCCGCAGCTTGACCCGTGCGTCTACAAACTGAAGACCCTGAAGCGCGGGTGGGGCGGGTGTCAGACACGCTGAAGCGCGGTGGGGGTAGATAATCAGTTGATTGGAAAGTTCCGTTCCCGACGGTTTTTCGCGCAGGGGTCCAACTTTTTTGCAACCGATCGGGGCCAGCGTCCGATGTAAGGTGCATGGGACATCCAATCAGAATCTATCAGCCGGGGATCGTCTACTCGATGGTCTCCAACATCGTCGACCGCCAGTTCATGCTCAAGCCGGACCACCACCCGGACAATCCGCTGCTGTCGCTCGAGAGCCCGCCCGAGGCCTTGTCGCCGGACAACGACATCATCCCCAGGCCCAGCGTGATCAACATCATCGGCTCTGCGGCGGCCAGGGCGCAGCGCGACAACCCGGTCCTGCTCCACTGGCTCGAAGTGACCCCCAACCACCCGCACTCC
>JAWOBP010000118.1:0-3910 GCA_046484285.1 Polyangia bacterium | reverse complement strand
GCCCGAGGTGTTGGTGTCGTGGGGAGAAGGCGTGGAGAAGTCGTGCCCCCACGGCTCGTATAGCGGCGCCTTCCAGTAGTAGTTCCACGGGCTGCTCGGGTTGCCCTGGTTGTCCAGCGCAGAGTAGCTCAGGTTGGGCGCGAACTCGGTGATCACGACCAGGTCGTAGATGCTCAGGTCGGTGGAGCCGTGCACCTGGTAGTCGGCCTTGACGGTGACATCGTAGCCCAGCTCGAGAAGGTGCGTCTCGATCTCGTCCTCCTGCTGGTACCAGCCGCCGGCGACGAACAGCACGCTCTTTTCACCTCGCGCATAGTCGCCTCCC
Organism: Polyangia bacterium; assembly: GCA_046484285.1. Lineage (GTDB taxonomy): Bacteria > Myxococcota_A > Polyangia > JAAYKL01 > JAAYKL01 > CAZHCG01. The sequence continues at coordinate 3,585 of JAWOBP010000118.1, read as the reverse complement.
TCTCAGTTGGTGCCGCATCCCCCGCGGATGGACGGCCGATTACCAACAGAATAGCTTCACGACCGATGGGCTCGCAAGCGTTTTCTCTGGCCGGGCGGGCAGAAATACCCTACAGCGCGGATTGCTCTGTTTGCGGGAGCCTGAGGGGCTCAGGCTTTCTCGAGGTCGAACTCGGGCATGTCGAACCAGTAGCCCATGCCGTCGACCGCCGACAGCTCGGCCTGGACGATCGCCAGGTGGCCTTGCTCGATCTCCACGAAGCGGCCGAAGAACTCGCGCCCTTCGTCGCCCAGCTCGTCGACCATCCGCTCGTAGAACTCGCTGGTCTCCCGTTCGACCTGCTCGGCCCGCTGCAGCCCCTCGCGCTCGTGCGTCAGGTCGGGACCGTCCAGCTTCTTCTCCAGCTTTGCGGCCTCGGCCTCGATGCGCTCCAGCGGAGGGATCACGGTCTCGATGTCCTCGGCCCGCAGCCGTCCGTCCCGCTCCCACTCCTCGAGCCGGGCCTTCAGGTAGTCGACGTGGTTCTGCTCCTCGGCGGCCAGCAGCCCGAAGATCCTGCTACCGACCTCGGTCCCGGCGCTCTCGGCGGCGCTCCTGTACACGTCGCGAATTCTGTTCTCCATCGAGATTGCATTGCGGATGGCTTGATCGATATCCACGGTCTCCTCCCTGGCTGAGCGTATCCTTGCAGTATCTACCCCGCCGGTCAAATCGGCCCTGGCCGGATCCGGGTTTGGCTGTGCGGCGTGCCGGGGTTATCCTGCGTTTTCGACAGGAGCGCGTGATGGAGCCTAACTGGTCGGGACTGATTTACGGCGCGATCGCGTTTTTGGCGATCGGCGTCGGATACCCCTGGGTGATCAAGGTCGAGTACCATTTCGGCGCGCGCGCCTGGAGGCCGGTCCTGGCGCTGGGCGCGCTGTTGCTGATCGGCTCGGTGCTGGTTCCGGGCTTCACCGCATCGGCCGTGGTGGGTATCTTCGGCGGTTCCGTGATCTGGGGAGCCCAGGAGGTAGTGGAGCAGGAGCAGCGCGTGTTGGACGGGCAGTACCCGATCAACCCCGCGCGCCGCGAGCACTACGAGGAGCGCCCCAGATGATCGATCCGCAGTTGGCGGGACCGGTGATGGGCGCGGTGACGCTGGGAACGATCGCCGCGGGGCACGTGATCGTTCGCAAGGTCAACTACCTGTGGGGCACGCGGACGGCGCCGGCCTTCTTCGTCGTCGGCGCGGCGGCCCTGGCCGTATCGTTGCTGCTTTCCAGCGATCTGCTCTCGGCGATCGCCGGCATTTTCGGGATCACCACGAGCTGGGACGGAGTGGAGCTCTACAGGCAGGAGGAGCGCGTTCGCCGCGGCCGTGCTCCTCGCAACCCGCGCCGGGGCGTCGAGCCGCGGCGCGGCGGACGGATCTCGTGAGATCGACCAGTGCCGCTCGAGACGCCCGCCGCGCCGACGAGGTGAGCGATGAGCGCCTGGTATGACTGGCAGATCTGGCTGCTGGCGCTGGCGCTCGCCGCGGACGCTTTCTCGGTGGGCGCGGCCGTGGGCGTCTCCCACCGCCGGGCCGGCCAGGTCTTCAGAATGTCCTGGCACTTCGGTCTCTTCCAGGCGCTGATGCCGCTGGTCGGCGCCTCGGCCGGCGCCGTGCTGCAGCGCTACGTGGAGCCCTGGAGCGGCTGGCTGGTGTTCGCCGTGCTGACCCTTGTCGGAGGAAAGATGATCGTCGAGTCCCGCCGGTCGGAAACGCGGCCGACCGAGCGGGACCTGACGCGCGGCCTTTCGCTGGTGGCGCTCTCGATCGCGGTCAGCATCGACGCCCTGGGCGCCGGAGTGGCGCTGGGCCTGGCGGGCGCGCCGCTGATCGCGCCGGTGGTGATCATCGGGCTGACGGCCGCGGTGCTGACCGCTGTTGGGATGCTGCTGGCCGGGCGGATCAGGGAGGTGCTGGGCCGCCGCTGCGAGCTCGTCGGCGGGCTGGTGCTGATCGGGCTCGGCGTTCGCGCTCTGCTCTGATTCGGGTTTCTCCATCCGGTCGCATTCCGGGGCTGAGGCTCGCGACGAGTCGCAGGTTCAGAACGTCGCCGAGTTCAGCGGGTACGTGCAGCCGGGCCGTGCTGGTTTTCACAGGTGCAAAGGGAGAAGTGACGCCGCGCGAGCCGGCCGGAGAATCGGCCGCTGGCGGCCGATTCGGGGCGCGGGCGAAACCCGAGTGTGAGGGGAGCTATTCGTAGAGCGGGCAGAGCTTCTGGGGGATCTCGAAGGCGTTGCCCAGCGTGCTCGGGATTTCGGTCTCGACGTTGAACGGCCCGGAAAAGGAGCCGTCGCCCCCTCCCAGGTAGACGTCGAAGCGCGACGGACCGCTCCAGGCCGACTCGTAGTTGTGGCCGACCATGATGTCCATGTTCCCGTCGAAATCGAAGTCGAACGCGCGGGCGCTCGAGGTCGTGCCGGGCTGGTCCGAGCCGGACTCGATCCCCGGCTCGATGTCGAACGCCTCGTGGGCGGTGGTCTCGAACGTGCCGGTGCCCGTGCCGTAGTAGATCCAGGCCTGTCCCGGATCGCCGTCGTCGTCCAGGCCCAGCACCACGTCGCCCACGTCGTCTCCGTCGAAGTCTGCGAAGACCGCCGAGTTGACCGGGTACTGGTGGGTGAAGAGGTCGACCGGGGCCTCGAAGGTCCCGTCTCCGTTGCCGTCCAGGCGGTAGAGCGGAGCCGAGCTGGCGGCGCCCGAGGCGTAGGTGGCCATCACCAGGTCCTTGACCCCGTCGCCGGTGAAGTCCATCGCCTGGCGCGCGAGGCGAAAGCCCCACTCGCCGTCGACTGCCGAGCCATCGCCCATGTAGAACGCCTGCCGCCGGGTGAAGGCGCAGGAGTCGTCCGGCCAGTCCGAGACCGCGCAGGGGGCCGTCAGGATCGTACCGTTGTTGATGAAGGTGTACCCGGTCACACTGGCGATGTAGTTGGGCTTTTCGACAGACCAGGAGACCACGTCGAACAGGAAGTCGCCGTTGATGTCCGCCACCACGCCACCCGCGCGCTTGGACGTCTTGCCCACGTAGATTTGCTCGAACTCGTCCTCGCGCAGCGGGCGGTAGAAGAAGTACATGTCGAACTCGTCGTTGCCGTCCGCCGTGGCGCTGTGCCCGATGAAGTCCATCTTGCCGTCGTCGTCGAAATCGGCGATCGAGAAAACGCGGTAGTTGTCGCCGATGTCGTCTCCCCACTCGATCGGATCCATGAACGTACCGTCCCGGTTCGACAGGTAGAAGAAGAAGCTGCCCTGGTTGTTGGCGCGCACCACGAACTCGGCGAACGGGTCCAGCGGGTAAGGGTCCTCGCCGTCGACGATCCCGTCCTCGTCGCCGTCCTCCAGGAACGGATCGGACAGGGCGCAGTCGTCGCCGTAGCTCAGCTCCTCGTCGTTGGAGAGGCCGTCGGAATCCCAGTCCGTGTAGGTCTCGGTGTCGGTGTCTGCGTCGGTATCGGTGTCGGTGTCTGCGTCGGTGTCCGCGTCGGTATCGGTGTCGGTGTCTGCGTCGGTGTCCGCGTCGGTATCGGTGTCGGTGTCTGCGTCGGTGTCCG
>JAWOBP010000194.1:0-14341 GCA_046484285.1 Polyangia bacterium | reverse complement strand
AGGACGAGCAGAAGCAGGACGAGCAGAAGCAGGACGAGCAGAAGCAGGACGAGCAGAAGCAGGACGAGCAGAAGCAGGACGAGCAAGAGCAGGACGAGCAGAAGCAGGACGAGCAGAAGCAGGACGAGCAGAAACAAGAAGAACAACGGGACGAAAAGCGCGGGCAGCAGAAGGAAAAGCAGGCCGACAAGAAGCAGGAGAAGAAGCGTCAGCCGCGGACCAGACAGGAGATCGAGCGGCTGCTGGACAGCCTGGACGAACGCCAGAAGAACCTGTTTCAGCAAAGGGCGCGGCAGCGGGGCGCGCGCGTTCCGCGGGGAACGCGAAAGGACTGGTGATGACGAGGCGAGCATGCAGATGCGTGCCGTTGCTGGCGGTCGCGATCGCGGCCGTTTTCGCCGCGCCGGCCGGAGCGCAGAAGCCCACGGCGGTCGAGCCACCCCAGATCGGTATCAATGTCGATCGCGAGCCGCTGGTCGCCGGACAGCCGTTCGAGCTGACGATCACGATTTCCACCCGCAGCAGCGGAGAGCCGCAGATCAGGCTGCCGCGTTTCCGCGGGCTGCGCGTGATTCGGCAGTCCGAGTCCCACCCGATGTCGTTCTCGTTCTCCTTCGGGATGGGCCAGAACGCGCAACGGGAGATGCGGCGCAAAAGCATCTACACTTTCGTGCTGGTCGCAGAGCGTTCCGGTCGCTACGAGATCGATCCCGTACAGGTGACGGTGGACGGAAAGACCTTCCAGAGCGATCGGCGCACGCTGGTCGTGGTCGATTCGGGATCGCCGGCTCCGCCTCCCGATGCTGCCGCGCCCGCGCCCGCGCCGACTCCCGAGGGCTCGGAGCCGAGCCTTTCCGGAGACGAGCTGGCGGGCGCCAGGGTGGATTCCGACTACTTCGTCCAGTTGGATGTCTCCGATCGAGAGGCGACGGTCGGAGAGATGGTGGTGCTGACCGTCTACCTCTACACCTCGCGCCGGATATCGGACGTGGAGGTGTCGCGCGAGCCGGGGACCGAGGGCTTTTGGGTCGAGACGTTGCTCTCCGGCCAACGCAGGCTGCAGTTCGAGCCGGTCACCGTGGACGGGCGAGGCTACGATCGCGCGGTGCTGCGCAAGCTGGCGCTGTTCCCGATCGAGCCGGGCACCGCCTTGATCGAGCCCGCGATTGTGGAGGTCGAGGTCCGATCCGGTGGTTTCTTTTCCCGCAGCCGCTCGGTGAAGCGTTCCTCTCCGCCCGTGGAGATACGCGTCGATCCGCTTCCGGCGGCAGAGCAGCCGGAGGGCTTCGAGCCGACCAACGTGGGGCGTTACGACTTCGGCGTCTCGATCGATCACAGACAGGTCGAGATGGGAGAGCCGGTGACCTTGACGCTGTCGGTGACGGGCGAGGGAAACCTGCGCAACGTGAGCCTGCCCGAGGTCCAGGATCTCGAGGGCTTCAAGGTCTATTCTCCAGAGCACGAGGTCAGCCTGCGTCCCTCGCGCGACACCGTCGCCGGCACGCGCAGGAGCAAGGTGCTGATGATTCCGGAGGAGTCGGGCGAGCTGAAGATACCTTCTGTGAAGTTCCATTACTTCGATCCGGCGGCCGGGGAGTATCGGACTCTGACCAGCAAGGAGCGGCGAATCACCGTCGCTCCGGCCAAGGAGCGATCGCGCGCCTCGGTGGCGGCCGCCGGTGACGGGGCCGAGGATCGCGAGATAGGCTCCTACGAGCGCCTCAACCGCAAGCTGCGCTCGATCGAGTCCCGCGGGGAGCTGGAGATCGAGCGGGCTTCTCCGCTGCTGGTCCGCCCCTGGTTTCTCGCACTGCTGGTGCTGGCGCCGCTGGCCTACATCGGCGTGGTGGCGATCTCCCGTGCGCGACGACGATTGACCGAGACCCGCGCCCGCAATCGCTCCAAGCACGCGGATGCGAGGGCGCTGCGATCGCTGGCCGAGCTGAAGCGGGAGATGCAATCGCTCGATCCAGAGGAGTTCTACGGGGGCGTGCAGCGAGCGCTGATTCGCTTTTTGGAGGATCGCCTCGAGGCGCCGGTCGCCGGCGACACCAGCGCCGAGCTCGAGGAACGTCTGGTCCGTCGAGGTTTCGCCGAGGAACAGGCAGAGCGCGTGATCGATCAAATGGAGTCGTGTGACTTCGCGCGTTTTGCCCGCAGCAGCGGGGATCTCGAAGAGCGCGCCGAAGAACTTGCGGCCGCCAAGGAGCTGATCCGGGAGCTGGGCCGCGTGCGAATCGGTCCCCCGGGGGAGGACGCCGGATGATGCAGCACCTCACCCGTCTCGCCGCCGTTTTTCTGGCGGCACTGGTTTTTGCGCCGCCCGCCGGCGGTGCCGAATCGGTGGACTCGCTGTTTTCCGAGGCCAACGAGGCGTTTTGGAACGGCCAGTACGAGGAGGCGATCGAGATCTACCAGCAGCTCGAGGATCTCGGAGTGGAGTCGGCGGCGCTGTCCTACAACCGCGGTACGGCCGAGGCGCGTCTCGGCAACCTGGGGCGCGCAGTGCGGCACTACGAGCGCGTGCTGCGGATCGATCCCGGGCACGAGGATGCGCGCCACAATCTAGAGCTGGTGCGCGAGTTCATCGCCCGGCGGGCCAGCGAGAAGGGTCGAGACGCGGACCTGGCTCCGGCGGTGGGACCGTGGCGAGCCGTGCTGGACCGCTTTTCGTCTCGGTCGGCGGCTTTCGGTCTGTTGGGTTTTCACCTGCTGCTGTTCGCGGTGCTGATCGTGCGGCGTTTTGTTTTGTCCGAGACTCCGCGCCTCACGCTCGGCGTGTTGGCCGGCGTACTAGCCGTGCTGACTCTGGCCGGCGGAGCGGTGGCAGTCGGCAAGTACGTCCAGAAAACGGATACGACGGAGGCGGTGGTGGTTCGGCGCGGCATCCTCGAGGTGATGGAGGGACCCAACAGCGAGGTCGAGCGTTTCGTGATCGAGGAAGGCAGCAGAGTTACGCTGCTCGAGCACAACGATGGCTGGGCAAGGCTGCGCGACGATCAGGGAAGAGACGGTTGGGCGCCGTCGGAAGCGCTGGGAGAGATTTGACCCGGCTCAGAGATTTTCTTCCAGACCGAGCACTTCCTCGTCGTCCGGTGGGGAGCTGTCGAGCGGCTCGGAAGGGGGGCGAATCCGGGTGCGGTCGAGTTCGGCTCCGCGTTTTTCGATCAACTTCTCGAGCTTTGCCCTGTAGCGCCGAGCCACGGGCCTGCCGGGTCGGATCTTGTACTCGAGGGGATCGAGAAACTTCCCGTTTTTCTTGAGACCGAAGTGCAGGTGCGGGCCGGTCGATCGACCGGTGCTGCCCACGTATCCGATCACCTGCTTGCGCCGCACTTCGACACCGCGACGGATCCCTCGCGCGAAACGGGAGAGGTGCGCGTAGTAGGAGCGCAGCCCGTCGCCGTGGTCGATTCCTACCAGGTTGCCGTTGGCGCCGCGGGGCGCGGCAACTGTGATCTCGCCTTCGGCGCAGGCCCAGACGGGCGTGCCGTGACCGGCGGCGAAATCGACTCCGTTGTGCAGCTTCTTGCGCTTCAGAACCGGATGGTAACGCAGGCCGAACGGCGAGCTGATGCGCGTGTAGTGCAACGGAATCGCGATCGCGGATCTGGGGACCGAGATGCCCTTCTCGTCGTAGTAGGTCGGATCCTTCTTGCCCGCGCGAAAACGGAAGAAGCGTTTTCGTCCGGCCTTGACGCCGTCGTACTCCAGCGCCAGCACGGGACCGTAACCGAGAAACTCGTCGCCGAGGCGCTCCTCTTCCACCAGCACGCGGAAGGTGTCACCGGGGCGCTGTTCCTTGTAGAAATCCACCTGTGTCGACAGCACGTCAACGATCGCTCCCGCCAGGGAAGGGTGAGCACCCGCGTCATCCAGCGCCGAGTACAGCGAGGAGGCGATCGTGCCGCCGAAACGGCGGGTGCGTTTCTGGGTCGGGATGTTTTTCTTGCGACCCGCGTACTCGTCGCCGCGCTTGCGGACCTCATAGACGTCGACCAGAGAGGCGTCGTAGCGGAAGTAGACCGGCTCGCAGGTTTTGGTATCGAGACGGACTTCGAAGGTCTGACCGGGCCGCGCGCGGCGGAAATCGAACAGGCCGTCCAGCGCATTGATCAGGCGTTGCGCGTCTCCGGCGGAGAGCCCCAGGGAGGTGAGACTCTTTATTACCGGGACGCCGGAGCGGACCTCGCCGCGACGCACGGACTCGCCCTCGGCCGCGGGTCCTTCGACTCTGTCGGAAGTTTGGGCAGAATCGTTGTTTGGGGTCTGATCCGCAACGTTTTCCCTGTCGGGGTTACCCGCGTCGGCGCCGCCGTCCACCCGAACGCCGAGCCACTCCGCGGCGGAGATCGCTGCGTCGCTTTCGCCTGCATCGGCGTCTCCGGCGGGCGGTCCCAGCCCCAGGACCAAACCGATCAGGACGCCCAGCGCGGCGAACACGGCGCAGGAGATTATCACCGCACGGCGAATTCCTGGCGTTTCGACGGCGGTCGCGGCCGGCGTGCCGTCTGCAGAGGTGGCTTCGGTCTCAGGCGCGCTCATCGCCGGTCTGCTTAGCACGGATTGCGCGGCGTTTGTAGCGTCGGTGAAGCGGCGTTCAGCGAGTCGGAGCTTGGCGCGGAGCATTGCAGTGGCAGATGGCGATCGCCAGAGCGTCCGCCTCGTCCTCCGCGGGAAGCTCGTTCAGGCCGAGGATGGCCTGTACCACGCGTCGAATCTGATCCTTGGCTGCGCGCCCGGTGCCGACCACCGATCGCTTCACCAGCGCTGGGGCGTAGGAAGAGACGGGCAGACCGCGCTGCGCCAGGGACAACAGTACCACTCCCCTGGCGTGACCGAGCTTGAGGGCTGACATCGCGTGCTTGGCGAAGAAGAGATCTTCGACCGCGGCTTCGTCCGGTCCGTGCGCGGTCAGGATTTCTTCGAGCGCACCGTGGAGCCGGACGAGGCGTTCGGCCAGCGGCCTCTTTTCACCGAGCCTTATCGTCCCCGACGCTATCCGGCGCAGACGGGAGCCGTCCTTGCGGAGGATACCGTAGCCGGTACGTATCGAGCCAGGATCGATCCCGACGGCGATCATTCACTGAAAGCTTTCATCTCTTTTTCGGGGATGTCGAAGTTGGCGTAGACATTCTGCACGTCGTCGTGGTCGTCGAGCGCGGTGTAGAGCTTGAGCATCGACTGAGCCGGTTTGCCCGAAAGCGAGATCGTGGTTTGCGGCAGGCGGGTGATCTCCGCGTTGTCGGTTTCCACGCCGCCCTTCTTCAGAGCCGCCACCACATCGTCGAAAGACTCGGGGGGAAAGCGAATCTCGAATGTGCCGTCTTCCAGGCGAATGTCCTCTGCTCCCGCGTCGAGTGTCAACTCCATCAATTGTTCCTCGCTGGCGTTCTTTTCATCCACCGAGATCAGGCCCACTTTGTCGAACATCCAGGAGACGCAGCCGTTCTCGCCGAGGTTTCCGTTGTGCTTGGAGAATATGTGCCGCACGTCGGCAACGGTACGGTTGCGGTTGTCGGTCATGCACTCGACCAGCACGGCGACCCCTTCCGGGCCGTAGCCTTCGTAGCCGACTTCTTCGTAGACGACGCCCTCCAACTCCCCGGTGCCCTTTTTTATGGCGCGATCGATATTGTCCCCGGGCATGTTCTGAGTCTTGGCGTCGTCGACAGCTTTGCGCAGCCTGGGGTTTCCGTCGATATCGCCTCCGCCCAGGCGAGCCGCGGTAGTGATTTCGCGGATCAGCTTGGTAAAAATCTTGCCGCGCTTGGCATCGGCAGCACCCTTCTTGTGTTTGATCGTGCTCCACTTGCTGTGGCCGGACATCGAGCCTCCTTTTTGGATCTCTTACGGTCCATGAAAATACTGCCGCACCCCGCGCCTCTGGTCAACGCAATCGGATCATCGGATGCCCCTTGCATCGGACGCTGGCCCCGCTCGGTTGCAAAAAAGGCTGGACCCTGCGCGAAAAACGCCGGGAACGGAACTTTCCAATCAATTGATTATCTACTCACGCCGAGTTTCAGTGCGTCTGACACCCCAGTTGGAAGTCGAAACCCGAGTCACAGGCCGCGGATCGCTTTCTCCATCCGAGCGAGCCCCTCGCGAATCGCCTCTGTCGAGGTGGCGTAGGACAGGCGGATGTGTCCCGGGGCGCCGAACGCGGAGCCCGGCACCGTGGCCACGCGCGCCTCGTCGAGAAGCCAGCCCGCGAAGTCGACGTCGGTGGCGCCGACCCCGAGGCGCGGCAGCAGCTCGCTGACGTCGGGCAGCGCGTAGAACGCGCCCTGCGGCCTGAGGCAGTGGACACCCGGCATTCTCTCCAGGCCCTCGACCACCGCAAAGCGCCTGCGGACGTACTCCTCCCGCCACTCTTCGAGGAAGTCCATCGGCTCGCTGATCGCGGTCACCGCGGCCGACTGGGCCATCGCGGTTGGGTTGGACGTGGACTGACCCTGGATCTTCGACATCGCCTTGATCACCTCGGGGTGACCGATCCCCCAGCCGATCCTCCAGCCGGTCATCGCAAAGGTCTTGCTCACGCCGTCGACCACGAAGACCTTTTCGCTGTCGCCGAGCTCGGTGGCGATGCTGAGCGGGGAGACGTGACCGACCCCGTCGTAGATCAGATCGCGGTAGATCTCGTCGGCCACGATCCAGAGGTTGAGATCCAAGGCGGTACGGACAACGGATCGCATCGCTTCGGGCGAATAGCACGCGCCGCTGGGGTTGCACGGCGAGTTGATCACCACCGCCCGAGTGCGCTCGCAGCTCGACTCTCGCAGCGACTCGGCACTCAGCGCGAAGCCGTCCTCGACCCGCGTCTCCACCACACGCGGTACGCCGCGCGCCAGATGCACCTGGTCGGGATACGAGACCCAGTACGGAGCCGGAACAATCACCACGTCCGCGGGCTCCAGGATCGCCTGGAACAGCTCGTAGAGAGCGTGTTTGGCGCCCACGGTCACGATCACGTTCTCGGCGGAGCACGGTGCCGAGCGTACGCTCGAGCTCTGTCGGGCCACGGCCTCGCGGAGCGCCGGGATGCCCGCCACCGGCGTGTAGCGCGTCATCCCCTCGTCCAGGGCTCGCTTGGCGGCGTCGACGATGTGCTGCGGAGTCGAGAAATCCGGCTCCCCGGCGCTGAACGAGATCACGTCCACCCCGCGGGAGCGCAGCTCCTGCGCTTTCTGGGTCACGACCAGCGTCGGCGAGGGGCGGATTCGAGAAAGGCGCGAAGAGATGTGCGGCAAGATCAGCCCTCCTTCTTTTCGGACTCTCCCCCGTCCTTGGGTTCGTCGCTCTCGGCCAGCGCGTCGCCGTCCTTGCCTTCGCCCTTGAGCCCGCTTTTGAAGTTGCGGATCCCCTCGCCGAGCCCCTTGCCCAGCTTGGGCAGCTTGCTCGCGCCGAAGAAGATCACGATCGCCAGCCCGATTATGATCCATTCCCAGATACCGGGCATGCCCACCAGGGGGACGCTCAGAAGTGGCACCTGCATCTTCGAACTCTCCTCGCAATGGGTTCGCGGGCGCGTGCCGCGCACGCAACCTCTTTCTACCTCAGTTATCGGTTTCGAACAACGTTCGGCCCCCGGACACCGCGCACCGCCCTCGACCTCCTGGCGCGAAAGGCCGCCAGTGCCAGCGCCGCTCCGGCGGCCACCAGCCCGCAGGGCGCGAGCGCGGCGAGCGCCGGGTGCAGCGCGCCTTCGCCGGCGAGCGTCTCACCCAACCGAGACAGCAGGTGCTGAGCCAAAAAGAGGGCACCCGCCGTGGCCGCCGCGGCTCCGCGGCTCTCGAAACGGGTCGAGAGGGCCAGCGCGGTCGCCGCCGCGGCCAGCACCAACAGTCCCAGCGGAGATGCGATCCGGCGCCAGAGGGCGTAGCCCCAGCGGCCCGCGGGAACGCCCGGCGGCGGAGCCGCCAGCAGCCTCGCGGTGGGCGCTGTCATCTCCGCCGAGACGAAATCGACAGCCCGCGACAGCTCGTCCTCCAGGTCCAGGCCGGTGCTCAGCGAGGCGAATCCGATCGCCGCCTCCCCTCTTCCTCCGCGCTCCAGGAAGGCCCGGCCGTCCCGCAGCACGAGCGAGAAGCGGCCGTTCGAGGCATCGAACGCCAGGCGACCCGAGGCGGCCGCGATCTGGATCCTGCGCCCGCCGGGATCCGCCTTCTCGACGAAGACCCGCTTCAGCCGCTCGCCGCTCCTGGTCCCGGCGTAGAGCGTCACGCCCGGCGCCGGCGAGACGACCCGCCCCGGCCGCACCCGCCCGGCCACGGCGCGACCCGCCAAGTCGATCGCCAAAGAGCGCAGCTGTCGTTGCGAGCGCGGCGCGGCCTCCAGCGCCACGGCCGCATTGATCGCGGCCAGCGCGGTCGCCAGCGCGATCGGAGCCAGCGCGATCCGGAGGCGCGACACCCCGGCGGCGTCCAGCGCCAGCATCTCGCCGTCGGCGTGCATGCGGCCGACCACGGCAAAGATCGCAACGCACAGAGCCGGAGCCAGCGCCCAGCCCAGCACCGGCAGCAGCGAGAGCAGCAGCCCCAGGCTCAGCTCCCCGGCGCCGGCTCCGGCGCCGACGAAGACCGGCGCGCTGCGCACCAGCTGCGCGGCGGTGAAGACCAGGCAGACTCCCAGCAGCGAAACCGCGACCCAGGCCGCCAGCTGGCGCGTCAGGTAGAGCGCGAGGCGCATTTGCACAACATACACGATTCAGACGCGCTCAGAATATCCCCCCACAGGAAAGCTACCGCCTCAGCCCGCCGGCGGCGCCCGCCGCCGCCCGCCGCTCACCGCCGCCGCTTTGGCCGATCGGATTCGACGTCGGGCCATTTTGCATAGCTCGCAGCTCCCGAGGATAGCTCGGAAAAAGAGGGCGGAGCAGAACAGACGATCCGCGCTGGTTCGCCCGTTGCCGCCTGCTCGCGGCCATGCTGGTCGCCGAGCAGCTCGATGAGTTCACGTACAGCCGCCGGGTGCCGGAGCAAAAGCTGCGCGACTGCATCGAGTGCGGCGTCCTCGGATCGGGATTCGTGCGGGCAAGCGCAACGGCGACTGTCTGCTGATCTGGACCGAAATTCCCCGACTTCGTTCATCTGCTTCGCTACCGGTGTCGATCGTCGGGGTTCGATGGTTCCATGGAATACCGCCGGGCACTCCGACCGGCCCGATGACCGGCTTGGATGGCGCCGACAGCTGGTGTAGATCCTTTCGTATTCCTCGGCCGTCAAAGAGAGCATTCACAATCGGGCCCCGGTGGCCCCGAGATCGGGAGGTATGGCGATGCGAAGACTACTTCTGGCAGCCCTCGGAACGACGACGATTCTGGGCTTCGCCGCGGTGCAGGGCTGCGGTTCGGCAGGGCCGGGCTCGGCCGAGATAGCGGGCGGCGACGTCGCCGGCGGATCGGACGCAAAGATCGCGGGAGGCGGAGAGGGGGACGCGGCATACGACGCTCCGCCGCACCGCTTCGAGCCCAGGTCCCATCCGCCGCACCGGCGGCCGGCCGCGCCTCCGCCGCCGGATCTCTCCAGCCTGCCGCCTGTGAAGCTCGCTTTGGGCCGCTGCTTCGGCCGGACCGCGGGCGAGGGGAAGCAGATCGCGGTCTCGGGCTCGAGCAAGGCCAAGACCAAGAAGAGCAAGAAGCCGGGCAGGCGCTCCTCTGGACAGCGCCGGGCCAGGGGCAAGCGTCCCGCAGCCTCCAAGCCCTCCGCCGGAGCGGCGCCGGGCGGAGCAGGGGGAGGAGGCGCCGGCAAGGGTTACGGCGCGGGATTCGCCGAGCAGCCCCCGGCTCCGCAGTCGGCTCCCTCGCAGGCCCAGGCGCCGGGCGTCGACATGGCGGCCCCGCAGGAGCCTCCCCGGCCGGTGGCCGAGGAGGCCGAGGCGACCTCCGAGATCGCGGCCGACAGGGACGACGAGATGAAGATCGCGGCCGAAAAGGAGGAAGAGGAGCAACTGACCGAGTACGAGGACTGGGGCGCCGAGATCTACCTCAGCAACGACGACACGATGAGCCTCTCCTCGGCGCAGCGCGTGATCTACGCGATCGACAACTTCCTGCCGCTCCCGCTCGAACACATCCGACCCCACGAGCTGCTCAACTACTTCTCGTTCGAGACCGCGGCCCCCGGACCGGACGACGCCTTCTCCGTGCTGGCCGACATCGGCCCCGATCCCCGCGAGGAGGGGATCTACACGCTGGCGCTGTCGGTCGCGGGACCCGAGGTGACCCGCGAGAGCCGGCGCAACACGGTGCTGACCTGGGTCGTGGATCGCTCCGGCTCGATGTCCGACGAAGGCCGCATGGAATACCTCAAGCGCGGACTGATGCGCTCGCTCGACCAGCTCAAGCACGGCGACATCGTGCACATGGTGGTCTTCGATCATGATGTCTGCGTGCCGGTCGAGAGCTTCGTGGTCGGCCGCGACGAGCGCGCCAAGCTGGAAAGGGCGATCGACCTGCTCGAGCCGCGGGGCGCGACCGATATCCACAGCGGGCTGTCGCGCGGCTACGATCTCGCCGATCGCACCTACCAGGCCGAGTACACCAACCGCGTGGTGCTGGTCACCGACGCGCTGACCAACACCGGCGTGACCGACGAGCGCATGATATCGATGATCTCCAAGTACTACGACAAGCGCCGCATCCGGCTGTCCGGGGTCGGCGTGGGGCGGGACTTCAACGACTCGCTGCTCGACCGCCTCACCGAGCGCGGCAAGGGGGCCTACGTCTTCCTCGGTTCCGAGGCCGAGGTCGACGCCGTGTTCGGCGGCCGCTTTTTGTCGCTGATCGAGACCACCGCGCTCGACGTGCACTTCCTCTTGCACCTGCCCGAGTCGTTGAGGATGAACGTCTTTTACGGAGAGGAGAGCTCCACGGTCAAGGAGGACGTGCAGGCGATCCACTACTTCGCCAACACCTCGCAGCTGTTTCTCTCCGACCTGATGGCGCGCGGTGGCGAGCTGCGTCCCCAGGACGACGTGATGCTCACGATCGAGTACGAGCAACCCGAGACGGGCGAAGAGCGTTTCGAGGAGTACGCCTTCGACCTCGGTGAGATCAGCGGCGCGGCCTACAACGTGCGCAAGGGTCGGCTGGTGATGGCCTGGATCGACCTGCTGGCCGCGATGGCGGCGCGTCCCCTGCCGCCGGTCTACCGGCGCGCCGAGGGCATGTGGGAGGACGCGGAGGGCTGGCGTCTCTGCGAGGACGGGCGCGCCGAGCTGGAGCGTCTCGCCGGGCCGTTGCTCGAGATGCGGGACGATCGCGAGGTGAGGCGCGTGCTGGGGCTCTGGGACAAGTACTGCGCCCGCTACGACCGCCCGCGCAACCCGGTCAAGCGCCGCCTCCCGCCCGGCGAGTCCTGGCCCGGAGCGGCCGCCGAGGAAGACCCCCGCTGAAAGAATAGGCTGCATTGATGGTGGAATGGCTTTGGCAACGGGTTTTTGCTAGTCTTTCCGAACGGAGCAATAGAACATGGGGCAACTGACTATCGACTATCCGGAATCGTTTGTGACGACTTCCTATCACAGCCACGCCGATTTTCAGCGCGAAGCCCGTACAGCTCTCGCGATGAAGTTGTACGAGCTCGGGAGGCTTACTTCTGGCCAGGCGGCGAGCTTGGCGGGTATTCCGAGAGTTGCGTTCCTCCTCGCCTGTAAGAGCTACGGTACCCACACGGTCAAATGGAACGACGAAGAAATCGATGCCGAGTTCCAAAGCTGATACGCATCCGAGGTTCGGAGAGGTGGTCTCCAACACGGGGCCGGTGATTGCACTGGCGCAGTTGGATCTTTTGGGTGTTCTGCAAGCCCTGTGCAGAGAGGTTTTAGTACCGGAGCAAGTCCATCAAGAGATTTTGGCCGGTGGCTCACACGGAGTAGGAATAGATAGATATAGAAGAGCGGGCTGGATAAAAGTCCTACCGGTATCGCTTTCGGCCGACCCACTGCTGACTACGATACTGGATCGGGGTGAAGCGGCTGTCATCATGCTGGCCAGAGAAAAGAACGCCGAATGCGTGCTGATCGACGAGCGGAAGGCCCGGACAACTGCACGTTCTGTTTACAATCTCGGAGTAATTGGAACCGCCCGTTTGTTCGTCGAAGCCAAGAAGATCGGAGTTCTTGAGTCTGTTTACGACACGTTGAGACACCTGAGCGATTGCGGATACTGGATTCATGAAGATATTGTGCACAGGGCGGCTGCGGAAGCAGGTGAAGAGATCTGACATTCCGACAATGAGCTAGTCTGAAGTTCCCCCCCTCTGATAGCCAGAAAAAGGAATGATGCTCGAGATTTGGGTTTGTTTTCGCCGCGATAACGTAGGCATGTAAGTAGCTTTTCTAGCTTGACAGAGGGTGTAATATTTGCTTGAATGCGGGCATGTACATCCACACCATACCAAACCGCAACTCGCCTCCGGCCATCCTCCTGCGAGAGTCCTACCGAGAAAACGGCAAGACCAAGAATAAGACCATCACCAACATCTCCCACTGGCCCCCGGATAGAATCGAGGGGCTCAGACGTCTCCTCAAGGGAGAGAAACTGATCTCCGTCGACGACGCCTTCGAGAAAGTCTCGTCACTGCAACACGGCCACGTCAAGGCGGTGCTCTCGGCGATGGAGAGGCTCGGCTTCGCCAAGCTCCTCGCCTCACGGCGATCGCGCCAGCGCAATATCGTCGCCGCCATGGTCGCCTGGCGCATCATCAAGCCCGACAGCAAGCTCGCCATGCAGCGCACCTGGAAGGACACGACGCTCCCCGCGCAGCTCGGCATAGAGGGCGCGGACGAGGATGACCTGTACGCGGCGATGGACTGGCTCGTCGAGCGGCAGGAGCGCATCGAGAAGAAGCTCGCGAGGCGCCACCTCACCGAGGGCGGGCTCGTGATGTACGACCTATCGTCGAGCTACTTCGAGGGTACCAAGTGCAAGCTGGCCAAGCTCGGTCACAACCGAGACGGGAAGAAGGGCAAGCTGCAGGTGAACTACGGGCTGCTCACGGACCAGCGGGGCTGCCCGGTTTCGGTCTCGGTCTTCGATGGGAACACCGGCGACCCGAAAACGCTACTGCCGCAGGCGGAGAAGGTGCGGACGCGCTTCGGCGTGGGCGAGATGGTGCTGGTGGGCGACCGGGGGATGATCTCGCAGAAGCAGATCGACGCGCTGAAGGAGACTGACGGCGTGGCCTGGCTGACGGCGCTCAAGACCGGCGCGATCCGCTCACTGACGGAGGGCGGCTGCATCCAGCTAGGGCTCTTCGACGAGCGGGGCCTTTTCGAGCTCGAGCACCCGGACTATCCCGGCGAGCGGCTGGTGGCGTGTCGCAATCCCGAGCTGGCGAAGCTGCGGGCGCACAAGCGCGAGTCGCTGCTGGCGGCGACGGCGAAGGAGCTCGAGAAGGTGCGGCGCACGGCGGGCAAGGGCAAGCTGAAAACCGCGGCCGCCATCGGCGTGCGGGCGGGCAAGGTGGTGAACAAGTACAAGGTGGCCAAGCACTTCGATCTCGACATCCGCGACGACGCCTTCGGCTTCGCGGTGAACGAAGCGAGCGTGACGGCCGAGGCGGCGCTCGACGGCATTTACGTGGTGCGCACCAGCGTGCCCGCGACGCGGATGGATGCGGACGACGTGGTGAGAAGCTACAAGAACCTCTCGCGGGTGGAGCGCGCGTTTCGCTCCCTGAAGACGGTGGACCTCAAGGTGCGGCCGATTCACCACCACGACGAGGAGCGCGTCCGGGCGCACATCTTCCTGTGCATGCTCGCCTACTACGTGGAGTGGCACATGCGCGAGGCCCTGCGACCGCTGCTCTTCGAGGACGAGGACCAGGAGGCCAAGGCTACACGCGACCCGGTGGCGCCGGCAAAGCGCTCCGGTAAAGCGCTCGAGAAGATCGCGACCAAGAGAACCGAGGACGACCTCGAGGCGCACAGCTTCCGCACGCTCATCGACCACCTCGGCGGCATCGTCCGAAACTCCTGCAAGCGCAAGGGCGACGGCGAAGACGCCCCCGCCGACGTCATCATCGAAACGACCCCGGACCCGATCCAGCAACGCGCCTTCGACCTCATATCCCAACTCGCCGTGTAGGCAGACTCGCGCACTTGAATTCAGGCCCATCCCCCGAGAATCAATGGACAACTGCGCCTTGAGCGAGGGGGAACTTCAGCCTAGAAGAAAAGAAGCAGGAAGACCCCGATACCGACGAGCGCGCCGCTCCCTACGTTCGCGTATGCACTTCCTGGAAGAGCAACCTGACCGACGTCAACGGCGGCGAGGACTACTACACATCATCGGGCACTGTGTCGCGCGACGCGCAGTACACCGAGGCGCGGC
>JAWOBP010000182.1:0-10624 GCA_046484285.1 Polyangia bacterium | reverse complement strand
GTCACGCTGCGCCCTGGCCGCCGCAGAGCCGATGATGTTGATCACGCTGGGCTCGGGGATGATGTCGTTGTCCGGCGACAGCGCCTCGGGCGGGCTCTCGAGCGACAGAAGCGGGTTGTCCGGGTGGTGGTCCGGCTTGAGCATGAACTGGCGGTCGACGATGTTGGAGACCATCGAGTAGACGATCCCCGGCTGATAGATTCTGATTGGATGTCCCATGCTACCTACATCGGACGATCGGCCCGCTCGGTTGCAAAAAAGTTTGGCCTGGCGCGAAAAACCGCCGGGAACGGAACTTTCCAATCAACTGATTATCTACCCCCGCCGCGCTTCAGCGTGTCTGACACCCGCCCCACCCGCGCTTCAGGGTCTTCAGTTTGTAGACGCACGGGTCAAGCTGCGGAGGCTCTACCCGAACGTTTTCGATTGACTCGGCACTAGTGCCTCGTCAACCCCACAATGTCGGGTCGGGCCGGCCCTCATCGACGATCCCTGCGTCACTCCTCCTCGAATTGGCACCGCCAGTCCTTCGTCGTCGTTCCTTGGCCTCGCCGATGATCTCTCGCCCCGTACCCGAAATCGTGGGGTTGACGAGGCACTAGGGAATTGCAGCCCCAGCAGTAGACATCTCCTCTATCCAACAGCACGCAGCGGTGATGATGCCCCGTGGAAGCCTCGACGACCGGCACTTCGATGCCGGCAGAAGAGATCGACTGACAGTAAGGGCTCGCGCAAGAATAGGTTCGACGCACCGAGGCTGCCGAGGCGCCCGGCCCGCAAGGAGCGAGGAGGGCGAATACATTGACGTATTCAACCGACGAGCGACGCCGCGGGCCGGAACGGATCGGCGGCCGAATGCCGAAGTTATTCTTGCGCGAGCCCTAAGGTATTTTTGAAGAAACCTTCAGCGCGGATTGCTTTCGATTCGTTCCCGCAGCCTCTCGTAGCGGTCCAGCTCCAGCGCGGCGGTGATCTCGTCGCGCAGTCCGGCGTCGAACAGCCTCCGGAACTTGGAGGGACGGCGCCCGGGCGGCTCGGCCGCGTTGCCGATCCACGAGCGGTGCTCGGGGATCACGCTGCGCGCGGTCTGCTCGCGCTCGGAGAGCATCTCCTCGCGGTAGTCGATCCCGATCTCGCGACAGAGGCGGCGCAGCGTGCGCTCCGGATCGTCGACGAGATCCTCGTAGACGGCGAAGGAGTGGCCCGGCCTGCCGAAGTGGCGCTGGGAGATGCGCAGCGACCGGTTCCAGCGCTCGATGCCGAACGATATCTCCTGCTGGCGCGGAAAGAGCTCGGGAAGCCTCCGGGCGCGATCGTGGATCGAGGCTACCACGTCGCGGCCGTCCCGGATCACGTGGACGAAGCGCACCGCGGGAACGTGGCGGCGGATGACCGCGATGTCGAGCAGGTGCATCGGTGTCTTCTCCAGCCAGATATCGCAGCCCTGCTCCAGCGCGACGCGGTCGAGAATCGCGGTGAAGGCGGCCGCGCTGGAGGCGACCGGCACGACGCGCCGCGGCGCCATCTGCTCCAGGTCCGGCCGCTCGATCTCGGCGAGCAGCCGCTCGAACGCCGCCCGCCTGCGCCCGGTGGGCAGCCCCAGCCGGGCCGGCAGCCGCGAGATCCCCTTGGTCAGCCGGCGGAAGAAGAAGGTCTCGGGAAACGAGCAGACGCGCGGGTGCGAGGCCAGCGCCACTTGCAGCATCGTGGTCCCCGAGCGCGAGCAGCCGACCACGAACAGGCGGCGGCTGATCAGCTCCGGGCCGGACGATCCGCCGCTCATCCCCTTTCCTTTCCGCCGCCTTCCGCGCGGCGCGGCAGCAGCCTTCTCAGCTTCTCGGCGAACGCCGCGGGCAGCACGCCCTGGTCCAGCACCTCGTGCAGCAGGCTCGCCACCGGCCGGGTCGCGACGCGGGGCAGCGCGTGCAGCGAGGCGACCAGCAGCACCGGCGTCAGCAAAACCGCAGCGCCGAGCACGATCAGCCTGGGAGCACCCAGAGTCACCAGCGCCTGGCGCAGCGCTCCGCAGATCGCCGCGGTCAGCGCTCCGGCGATCAGCGGAGCCGCGTGCAACGCCAAAAAGTCCACGATCGGCATCCGCACCGCCGAGTTGGCCACCCCGACCTGCATCAGGTACATGACTGTAATCGCCAGCCCCACCGCCAGCGCCGCCTCCTCGAGCCCGAAGTGGGAGCAGGCGATCCAGGTTCCACCCAGGATCAGCCCCGCGTAGACGATCTGTAAGAGAACCAGGCGGTAGATGCGGCCCGTGGCCTTCACGAAGCTGCCGGCCACGTGGTAGGTGGCGCGAAACAGCCCGAAGGCGCACAGAATGCGAAACGGCTGCACGGCGCCCTGCCACTTGTCTCCCAGCAGACCCACGATCAGCTCCTCGGCCAGCAGGATCATCATCACCATCACCGGCAGGATCACCAGGCTGGTCATCGACATCGCCTTGCCGTAGGCGGAGCGGACACGCGGCACGTCCTTCTGGATGCGGGAGACGGCCGGGAACAGCACGGTCGCCAGCACGTGGCCGGTCTGGGCAAGCGGCCCCTCCATCGTGCGGTAGGCGCGCTCGTACAGCCCCAGCGGCGCGGCGCCCAGCAGGTGCCCGATCACGAAGTAGTCGCCCTTGCGCGCGAAGAAATTGAACAGCTTGTGCAGCGAGGCGCCGACGCCGAAGGTGGCCAGCTGGCCGAACTCCCTGCCGCGCAGCAGCGGCAGCGCCGGGTGCCGCACCAGCGAGTAGGCCACGATCGTCTTGAGCGAAGCCTGGGCCAGTGTGCCGCAGACCAGGCTCCAGACGCCGTAACCCGCCAGCGCCATCGCGACCGCGACCAGCCCGTAGCCCAGCCCGTAGCTGGCGATCTCGACCGCCATCAGCCGCGAGAACTCCAGCCGGCGCTTGAGCAGCGCCTCGCTGGTGATGCCCAGGCCGATGAAGACGAACGTCCCGGAGATGACGCGCAGAACTTCGGTGATCCGCGGCTCGGAAAAGAACCCCGCGAACCAGGGAGAGAGCGAGAAAACAGCCCCCGCCACCGCGCAACCCAGCAGGGTCGAGGAGGTGAACCCCACCCGAATCTGCCGAGAAGTCAGCTCCTCGCGCTGGATCATCGACTGGGCCAGGCCCAGGTCGCTGACGATCCGGCCGAAGTTGATCGCGATCAGCGCCAGCCCGATCAGGCCGAAGTCCTCGGGAGGCAGCAGCCGAGCCAACACGATCCCGACACCCATCTGCAAGACGAACTGGGTGGCGACCGTCACGAAACGCCAGCTCAGACCCCTGGCCGTGCGCCGACGGATGTCACCCCCGCCCTCCTCCGGCGGCTGCTCTGGGCCGGCTCGCTTCTGGCTCGACTCGGACGTGGGACACCTCGCCTGCAAAAAAAGCAGGGCGTATTTGACCAGAGCCTAGCCGCAAAGCCAAGGGATTACCCGCCCGCGCGGTACCTTCGGCGCGAAGGGACCGGCGGTTCTACAATTGGAACGTCGCGCGGGCGATCTCGAGCAGCGCCTCGTCTTGATAGGGAGCGGCGGCGATGGACAGCCCGAGCGGGCATCCATCCACGCCGAGCAAGGGGGCCGACAGCTCGGGCAGGCGTCCGACACCGGAAAAGGATGTCACAGCCATGGTCCGGCCGTAAAAATCTCGAATCGCATCCATCGCGCGAAGAGAGCCCCTGGGGGGAGCCACGGTCGGAGTCGTCGGGAAGCAGACGACCGTCCCGGGGGTCAAAAAGCGGCAAATGCCCTCGAAGAGGCGCTCGCACAAATCCATCGATGCAAGAGCCTCGGCGCGGTCGAAAGACCTCACGTTCTGGTAGGCCGCGGAAAACTCCGGCCCGAGCCGCGGCTCCAGAGCCTCGATCCATCCACCCACCGCGTTTTGGAATTCCGCTGTCTGCAAGTTGCGCAGCGCCAGCTCGTTACAAGCCTCGAGGTCCATGTCTCGCCCGGCGATCTCAGAGAAGCCGACATGCTCGCAGGCGATCTTCGCCCGCTTCGAAAGGCGTTCCACGGCAAGCCCCGCAGCATCGCGAACGGCCTCGTCTGCCAGCTCGAACGCATCCTCGAGCAGGACGATCCTGCGCAGAGGCGCGGGCTGTCGGACGCCGCTCAGGAGCAGGGCGCGCATCGCCCTGTCCAGGATGTCCAGGTCCGCCGCGACGACACCCACGGTGCTGACGCTGGGCATGAAGGGCAGCACGCCGGCTTCCGAGATCCGATGCAGTGAAGGCCGCATGCCCCACACACCGCAGAAGCTGGCAGGAACGCGAATGGATCCCCCCGAATCGGTCCCCAGCGAAAAATCGGCGAGACCACAGGCGACCGACGACGCCGAGCCGCTCGACGATCCTCCTGGAATGCGATCGGGAGCCTTCGCATTCAGCGGAGTTCCATAGAACGGATTTTCACCCTGGAGGCTGTAGGTGAACTCGTCTGCGACGACCTTCCCGACGCAGCTCGCGCCGGCGTCGAGCAGCTGGTCTACGCAAAGCGCGTTGTGAACGGCCGCAGGGGTTTTCGCTCTCCAGCTCGGGCTCCCGAAGGACGTCTTCCGTCCACCGATATCGATGTTGTCCTTCACCGTGAAGGTGAGACCGTCGAGTGCTCCTGGGCGGAACGGCTCCAACAATAGGGACTCCACGAATGCCCCGGAGTCTTCGATGGTTGGTTTTTCGGACGCCGTCATGCGCTCACCGTGCGCTTTCGGGCCGAGTGTGCATGTACACCATATTACGAGCTAGGGCCGTCCGGCCATAGCCCAGAGCTCTCGGACGGGGCGCTTCGCGGTTGGAGGCTCAGCCGTCGTCCGGCCCGGATCGCCGCGCGGCGCCGACTCGCGCTACTCCGCGCAGCAGTTGAAAGGCGATCCGCAACTGGTAGTCGTCCTCCAGCTGCGCGGGCGGCGCGCCTTCTTCCGCGGGCTGTTCGCGATCCTCGACGTCGAGCGCGCCGGGCAGCTCGCGCTCTTCCATCTCCCTCAGTCGCAGAGTCTGCTCGTCGGGCAGCGGCGCGTCGAGGGATTCGACCAGCACGTCGGGCCTCACGCCCGCGGCCTGGATCACGTCTCCGCTCGGCGAGTAGTAGCGCGCCACGGTCAGCTTCAGCCCGGCGCCGCGGTCGAGCGGAATGATGCTCTGCACCGAGCCCTTGCCGAAGGTGCGCGTGCCGACCAGCATCGCGCGACCGTGATCGCGCAGCGCCGCGGCCACGATCTCCGCCGCCGAGGCGCTGGCCCCGTCGATCGCGACGACCAGCGGAACGTCTTCCAGCGCGCTTCCCGGCCGCGCCTCGTACTCGGCCAGCACGGCGCCTCCCCGCCCGCGGGTGCTGACGATCTGCCCGCCGGCGAGAAACAGATCAGCCAGCCGCACCGACTCCTCGAGCAGACCGCCGGGGTTGCGCCGCAGGTCGAGCAATACGCCCTCCAGCCTGCCGCCCTCGCGCCCCAGACGCTCGATCAGCTCCGCCGCCTCGGCCGCGGTCCCGTCCTGGAAGGAGCGCACGCGGACGTGCGGAAAGCCGGGCGCCAGCAGCTCTGCCTCGATGCTGCGCACCTCGATCTGCGCGCGGGTCAGAGTCAGCTCGAACGGCTCGGGCTCCTGGTCGCGGCCGATCGCAATCGTCACCTCGGTGCCGATCTCGCCGCGCATCACCCGCACCGCCTCGTCGATCGCCATCTCGCGGGTCGGCCGCCCCTCGATCGCCACGATCCGATCCCCGGGCAGCACGCCGGCTCTCTCGGCCGGAGTGCCCGGAATCGGCGCGATCACGGTCAGCGCTCCGTCCTGGACGCCCACCTCCAGCCCGACTCCGCCGAAGCGTCCCTCGGTGTCGCCTTTCAGGATGCGGTAGTCCTCGGCGCTCATGTACGAGGAGTGGGGATCGAGGGAGCGGACCATTCCCCGGATCGCGCCCTCGATCAGCGCATCGCCGTCGACCTCGTCGACGTAACCCCGCTCTATGTGAGAAAGCACCCGGGCGAAGGTTTCGAGACGGTGGTAGGGGCTGGCCGTGCGCGGAGTGGCGAAAGCGGCGACGGCGGCCGCGCACAACCCGACTGCCGCTGCGGCGGCGACGATCGCTGCCTTGCGACTCCTGGGATGTCGCCCGATCACGGCGCGAGTCTACCCCGCGCCGCGGCATTCGACAAACACACCGCGCGCCGCCGAACGGCCCCTGCTCAGCCCCGAAATCCCATCATCTCGCGCAGCACGTCCGCGCCCTCTTCGGCGATCTCCCGCTCTTCGCGCAGGCGGTCCGCGCAGTCCTCGCAGATCCGCCGCACGCGGCCCTCGACCTCGACGCGGAAGACCTCGTCGATCTCGTCGCCGCACATCTGGCACTCGTACATCTCGTCGCCTCCCCAACCGCTCTTTGCGCTCGGGCGGAAGACCGGCTGCCAGCCTTTCGAGCCGGGGCTTTCCGCTGTCCGCGCCGTTCAATCCACTGAAAGCGGCCCCTCCATACCATTTCGAGGCGGCCTGTCCACCCAAAAACTCGACTGTCTCCGTCCGGGGGTGAAAGCAAAAACATCATGATTCTTAGAGCCTTCCACAAAAAACCCCAAAAAATCATTACATCTTTTTCGCAACCAGCGGGCGCGAGCGGTCGATCTGTAACCGGGGCGCGACGAAGCCCCGGAAAGGAAATCCGAGATGGGATTGCACGATCGAGCGGCAAAGCAGGCGGAGACGAAGGCCGGATCCGGACGGCCCAGCGTCGAGCACCGCCGCAGAGTGGACGCGGTCCGCCCGGAGGCCGAGGCGCTGCCCGCGGCCTCGGTGACGGCTCCGCGCATTCCGGTCGAGCAGCTGGCCGGCCGGGTCTTCTCGATGCTGATCGGCTGCCGCGAAAACGCGGGCGCGCTCGCCAGGGTCGGCGTCACCGAGGAGCAGGCCGGTCACCTCAAGAAGCTGGTCTTCGCCCTGCTCTCGGCCCAGTCCCTGCTCGAGGAGGCACGCCGCGGCGAGGGCCGGGGCGCGCCTCCGGCCCAAGTCGAAGCCGCCTCCGGGCTGAGAAATCGACTCTACGCGCTGACCGAGGCGGAGGCCGACGAGATGCGCGAGTGCGCCGAGTTCGCCTTTCGAGGGGACGACGGAGACGAGCGAATCTCCTGGTTCCGCGGCTCTCACCGTTCCCGCTGGCGGCGCTCGTCCGGCGGCTCGCGAGCGCGCCTGGGCGAAGCGGTGGAGCTGGTGCGGCGCTGAGTTCGCAATTCGAGCCGCGCGAGGAGGTCTTCGCGATCTGGCGCTCGGAGGATTGGGGCGTTAGTCTGCGGGCATGCGCGCGCTCTTCTTGCAATCGGGCTCCAACGGCAACTGCGCCTACGTCGAGGCCGGCGGGCTGGGCCTGCTCTTCGACGCCGGGATCAGCGGGGTGCGGGCCGAGCGACGGCTGGCCGAGCACGGCGTCGAGATCCGCGACGCGCACGCGCTGCTGATCTCCCACGAGCACGGCGACCACGTGCGCTGCGCCGGCGTGCTGCACCGCAAGTTCGGCTGCGCGCTGCACATCACCTCCCCCACGCTGGAAGCGGCCGGGCGGCGTTACGACCTGGGGCGCATCCGCCCGCCGGAGCGCTTCGACTCGGGAGATCGCCTCCGCTTCCGCGACGTGCTTGTCGAGACGATCCCAACCCCTCACGACGGCAGGGACGGCGTCGCGTTCGTCGTCGAGCACCGCGGCCGGCGGCTGGGGATCCTGACCGACCTGGGCCATCCCTTCGACGGGCTGGCCGACCTGATCCGCTCCTGCGACGGAGTGCTGCTGGAGAGCAACCACGACAGCGAGATGCTGAAAAACGGCCCCTACCCGCCGCGGCTCGAGGCCCGCATCTCCGGTCCGGGCGGACACCTCTCCAACCGCGAGGCCGCGAGCCTGCTGGCCTCGGCCGGCGAGCGCCTGCGCTGGGCCTGCCTGGCTCACCTCAGCGAGGAGAACAACACCCCCGCGACCGCGCTGGCCACCTGCCGCGAGGCGGTCGGCCGGCGGCTGGAGCTGCACGTCGCCGGTCGCTACGGCCCCTCCGCGGTGCTGGAGCTCAGTTGAACGGTCTGCGCACGGCAGGGGCGCGACGGGCCGGGGCGCGACGGGCCTTGCCCGAAAAATCGTTCTCGATCTCGAAGCTGCCCGCCGGAGGATGGTAGCCGTAGGCGCCCAGCCAGATCCGCTCGGCCGGCAGCTCTCCCTCGCCCCACTCCAGCTCGACCCGGATCTTGCGCGAGCGGGTGCGGAAATCGAGCCCGTCGATGTAGCCGTGATTCTGGAACTCGAACTCGGCGCAGCGCCCGTCGGGAGTCACGGAGATGCTGTCGCCGGCGTCGAGCCTCACGCCCTTCGTTACCCAGATCCTGTGGCTCTCGACGCAGACCTTGCCGCGGAAGACCTCGTCGGTGCCCTCGGTGGTGAACCGCAGGTGGTAGCCGCTGCGATTGTGCCAGAGAAAGGCGCCGGTCTCGCCGCCCCGCTCGAAGCCGGGCCGTCCGTCCAGCCCGGCGACCGGCACGGCCGCCACCAGCGCGGGAACCGCCAGCGCCGCGACGAGCGCCGCCATGATCAAGATCTTGGTCCTCATCTCGACCTCCTTGAGATTGACAACCGTCAGACAACGATTCTGGCTCGAACCGACGCGGCGCGCAAGCGAGCCGGCCGCCTCGGGGCTCATTCGATCACGGTCGGATCGAGCTCGGGCCACTCGTCCGCTCCGAGCAGCTCGGCCAGCGAGAAGCCGATCAGCGGCTGGGGCGGGACCGGCGTCTGGCCAGCGGCGACCCAGAAGCGCAGCGCGCCGGGATCGAGCACGACCGCGTACAGCGCTCCGTTGGTCGCCAGGCTGCCGTCGTTGTCGAAGACCGACTCGGGCACCTGCTCGTGGGTGTAGGGATTGATCCGGTCGCGCAGGATCTCGGCCGCGACGAGGGGATCGATCTGGCCGTGGCGCGTGTCCTCTCCGCCCGGCGAGAGGAGCTGCTCGAGACGCTCGTAGCGCAGCGTCGAGGAGGACGAGGGCGGGTCCGCGTCCGCGTCCTGTGTCTGGGCGGCCAGGAAGTGGTTGGTCAGGTAGACCGCGCCGGCGGACATCCGGCGCGCGCCCAGGTGCGCCGCGGTCATCTCCACCGCGGCTCCCGCGCGCCCCAGGCCGTCCGCGAGGCCGAACGCCTCGGCCGACATGTGATCCTCGGCCTCGATCAGGGCCAGCGCGCTCTCCAGCGAGTCGGCGCTCGCCAGCAGGCGTCCCAGCATCTGGACGTGGCTGTGCCCCTCGTCGTCCATCTCGCCGTGGTGCGCCGGATCGGCCTCGTTGGAGCCGATCGAGATTCCCTCGGCGTTGATCCCGGTGTAGGGGCTGAGGTTGCCGGGAAAGCCGATCGTGGCGTGCGGGATCTCTCCGCTGGGCCAGCGCACGAAGATGACCGGGTACTCGAGCAGGAAGTCGACCATCGACCAGTCCAGCAGCCGCCCGTGCACGAGGCGTCCCGAGGCGGTCGCCTCGCCGGCGGCGATGAACTGGGAGCAGCCCGGCGCCGAGCGCGGCTCGCGGCGGCCGTTGGAGAACGGCGAGTTGTCCATGATTTCCGTGAGCACGTCGCCGAAGTTGACCATCAGGCACAGCTCCAGGCTCCAGCCGGTGTCGCCGGCGGTCTCCACCATCCCCTCGCACTCCTCCACCACCTGGGGGTAGGACTGCGCGAGCGCCACCTCGTCGAGACCGAGCTGGCGCGCGGTGGGCAACAGGGAGACGAGCTGGGCCACGTAGGACGACTCGTTCATCCCCCACCCGATCTCGTCGTGCAACAGCTCGCCGTGCTGCCGCCCCATCTCCAGCGGGGTGCCCGACAGCCAGACCACCGTGTAGCCGTCCCGCTGCTCGCGACCGGGCGCGGGAGGCGCGAGGCTCTCCCAGTCCAGCTCGACATCGCAGACCCCGTCCTCCCCGCCGTCGACCCCGGCATCCGACCCGCCGCCCCCGCCGCCGTCGCAAGCCGCCGCGCCCAGCGCCAGCAGCCAGGCCACCACAAGGAAACGAATCGTCACCGCGTCACCTCCGGCTCGCTGATCGAAGTGGCAACGAAAACGAGCTTCGGATGTTTCGAGCAGCTTCGTTCAGGATATGCAGGCGCTCGGCCGGCTGCCTCGTCAATCGAAAACGTTCGGGTAGGGCGAGCAACTGTCCGCAAGGCCGAGGAAGGACGACGAAGGCGTGGCAGCGCCACGTCGAGGAGGAGTGACGCCGGGATACGCAACCAGGGGCCGCTCTCACCCGAACGGGATAGGCTGACTCGGCACTGCTTGGCTTCGCACACAACGAACCCGGGTATCCAGGTCCGGCTTGCTCACACATATGATATGGCCGTTTTCGAAATTCGCTGTCCATGCCAAATCGGGCCCGCATTCCGAGGAGATCCAGTACCATTCCGTATTAGACGCCCAAAGCTCACCGCACGTCTCGCTCGAGTTGCAAGACTTGCAGTATCCCGCGTATCCGCTCAAAACATCGTCGTCGCAATCGTCCAAGAGAGCCAAGAAGTCGTCGCGGCCCGGTAAAACCCAATCGCTGTGTCCGGC
The DNA here is from genome assembly GCA_046484285.1 of Polyangia bacterium. Classification (GTDB taxonomy): domain Bacteria; phylum Myxococcota_A; class Polyangia; order JAAYKL01; family JAAYKL01; genus CAZHCG01. The sequence continues at coordinate 46 of JAWOBP010000182.1, read as the reverse complement.
AAGCACTAGCTCTCCGCAATAGTCGACGGCTTCGTTCCAGTCGTAT
>JAWOBP010000190.1:0-22794 GCA_046484285.1 Polyangia bacterium | reverse complement strand
CGGTGTCGGTGTCGATGTCGGTGTCGGTGTCGGCGTCGGTGTCGGCGTCGGTGTCGGCGTCGGTGTCGGCGTCGGTGTCGGTGTCGGTGTCGCCGTCCGTGTCACCGTCCGTGTCACCGTCCGTGTCGCCGTCCCTATCCGAGTCGGCGTCGGTGTCGGCGTCCGAGCTGCCGTCGTCATCGCTGCTGGTGTCCATCGTGCTGGAGGTGCACCCGCAGCCGAGCCAAACCAGTGCGATGCACAATGTGATCCATCTGGCCATCCTTCTTGCCCTCCGTTGTTTACGTTCAAAAAAAACCATCAGGGAGTGCCCGATAGCTCCACGTTGTCGATTCGCCAATAGAGCCCGTAGTAGCCCTCGTACTGGAACTTGATCCTTACCTCCGTGCCGGTCCACTGCTCGGTGTGCAGATCGAGATCGACGTGACCGTCCGTGGTCGAGGTATAGGTCGCCAGGGTCTTCCACTCCACCTCGTCGTTGGTAGCCAGCACGCGGGCGTAATCGTAGGAGTCGTAGTCACAGTAGTAGTGATCGAAGCTCAGGGTCGCCGAGGTGCAACCGCTTCCGTCGTACCAGGCGGTGGCCAGGCCCTCCAGCATGTCGATCTGGCCGGCCGCGTCGGAGTTGACCTCCCAGTAGCCGCCCTCGCCTCCGGGCGGCGGATCTCCGGTCGTCCACTCCCAGCTGTGGCCGTCGGACGACAGGTAGCCGTCCCCGTCGTAGACCGCCCAGCCGGCCGGCAGGCTCGAGTCGTCGAAGCTCTCGCTCGCAGTGACCTCGCAGGGAAAGGTATCGGTGTCCACGTCGCCGTCCGTGTCGGTATCGGTATCCGTGTCGACATCGGTATCCGTGTCGCTGTCCACGTCGCTGTCGACATCGGTATCCACGTCGCTGTCGACATCGCTGTCCGCGTCGCTGTCGACATCGCTGTCCGTGTCGCTGTCGACATCGCTGTCCGTGTCGCTGTCCGCGTCGCTGTCGACATCGCTGTCGTTGTCGGCGTCGGTATCGCCGTCGGAGCCGCTTCCGTCGTCGTCCCCGCCGGGATCCATCGTGCTCGACGTGCAGCCGCAAAAAAGGCCGACGATCATCCACGCGACAAGAAAAAGTGCTGACTGTTTCATCGTCTTCTCCCAGGTGTCATCAAATACTGTATACGAAAACGTGCGAAAAAGCGCGTGCTTTGGACGGATGGCAGGACACCCGACGAATATCGTTTAATAGAATTACTGTTTCGGCGAACAGAAATCTGTCCGGCAACAGGGGCAAAGGCTCGCCGCCGCATGGTATGATGATCCGGGAGCTACTCATCCAACGCTGGGAGGCGAACATGAAAACAGCCGCATGGAAATGGTTGGCAGGCGGTCTCTCCTTGTTGCTGCTGGCGGCCTGCGACGGCGGGGGAGGCGACGGCGGCGCAAGTGACGCGGACGCCGACTCCGATACAGACTCCGACACGGACTCCGATTCCGACTCCGACAGCGACTCCGACGCGGACGGCGATCCCGGAGCCGCGCTGGTCGGGAGCTGGGGCGCTTTGCAGGTGACCGCGGTCACGGTCGACACGGGAATCCCGCTTGTCGGCGAGCAGTGGTCCACCAACCGCAGCTGGTCGCTGGTCGAGATCGGCTCAGACGGATCGGGCGGGCTGACGCTGATCGATCGGCCCTGCATGGCCAAGGTCAAGAGCGGGATGGCCGGCTCGCACGTGGAGGTGCCGGCCTCGATGTTCCAGTACCTCGATCCGAGCGAGCGTCACGTGAGCGTCGAGTCCTCTGATCCGGGCAGCGCCTTCGTCTCCGACGTGGCCTACTCGGTGCGCGGCGCCAACCTCTGCGACGAGGTGAACGATCCGCTGCCCTCGGGCCCGGCGCCGGTGGACGACTCCACCTCGTGCGACCAGGAGTGCACCGGCTCTCACTGCGACGAGGACCAGGACGGCCACCCGGGCGTGACCTCGCACATGACCAGCTCGGTGATCGACTGCTCGGTCTACGCCGCGGCCCGCTCGTGGTCCAAGCTCGACGGCCAGATCGACGACGCCGACACGATCTCGGGCTCGGTGGTGGAGTGGGGCTCCGAGCAGGTGGTGCTGGCCGCGACCCGCCAGCTGTGCGTCACCGACGCGCCGTCCGAGCCGGACGGCTGCCCCGAGCACCACTACTTCCGGATGGTGCGCCTCGCCGAGGGAGCCACCTGCCAGGACGTGCTCGACCAGACCGACTGCGACGAGGACGAGGCGAGCTGCGACTCCAACGATCCCCAGCCGCTCGACCCCAACCCGGACACCGAGAGCTGCCCGTAACCGGCGGTTCAAAGGCCCATACCCCCGGCCCCCTTCCTGCCAGGGATTCCCCCATGCCCCCTTTCCCGCCTGCGGGAAAGGGGGAGTCGGAACGCCGGGAGCCCGAGGGGGGGGGATTGGGCCCGAGCGCCGGGGCGTGGGCCCGCGGACTCAGTCCGGCTGCTCGACAGGCCGCATCAGGATGTCGTGGATCTCCACGTGGGGCGGCGTGCCCAGCGCGTACATCACCGCGCCGGCCACGTCCTCGGGCGACAGCGCGCGGTAGGGCGGATGGCGGCGGCGCGCCTCCTGCTCGCTGCCGTAGAAGCGCGCCATGAACTCGGTGTCGGTGTCGGCCGGGCTGATCGCGGTCACGCGGATCTTGGTTTGCTGCTCGCGCAGCTCGCGCCTGAGGCCCTCGGTCAGGGCGCGCACCGCGTGCTTGGTGGCGGCGTACATCCCCAGCGGACGCTGCACGCGGTAGGCCGACATCGAGGAGATGTGCACCACGTGGCCGGCGACCTCCGCCTCGCGCATGCGGCGCACCACCTCGCGCGTCAGCGCGGCCAGCGCCAGCACGTTGACCTCCAGCATCTCGCGAAAGGCCGCGGTGTCGCCTGTCAGCAGCGGCGCGTCGCGTCCCAGCCCGGCGCTGTTGACCAGCACCTCGACCGCTCCCAGCTGCTCGGCCACGGCGCGCAGGGAGAAGGCGACCTGCTCCTCGTCCGTGACGTCGGCCGCCAGGCAGAGCGCCTCGCCTCCGCGCTGCTCTATCTCTCCCGAGAGCTGGGCCAGCCGCTCGATCCGCCGGCCCATCAGGCCGACCCGCATCCCGCTCTCCCCCATCGCCAGCGCCACGGCGCGGCCGATCCCCGAGGACGCCCCGCTCACCAGCGCGACCTTGCCCGCCAACCTCCGGTCGGTATGCATCGATCCTCTCTTCTCGCGAAAAACCGCGGCGCTACTCGACGACCACGGTCGGGCAGCCGAACTTGGCGGAGATCGTCTCCACCTCGTCGTTCTGCAGCTGCAAGCAGGCCTCCTCGCAGAACTCGACCTGGGTGTGCTCCTCGTCGACCCAGGTCCAGCCCACGCCCTCTTCGCAGTTTTCGTCGTAGGGCACCACCTCGCCGTCGAAGTAGAAGTTGACGTTGTCCGGATCGGCCGAGGCGTCGGGCTCGTCGATGTTGTAGACGCAGGAGACCACCGAGGCGGCGATCGTCTCCAGCGCGTCCTGCAGGCTGGCCTCGTCGTTGGCGTCGAAGAAGCTGGTGAAGCTGGTCCCGCCGTGGGAGGCGATCGCGTTGAGCTGATCCGCGTCCACCCCGTCGCCGAAGCCGATCACGAACACGCCCATCCCGGCGTCGACCAGCTGCTCGGTCAGGTCGGCGAACTCTTCCTCGCTGGCGAAACACTCCGGATGCTGAAGCGGGTTGAGCGCGGTGCAGCACCCCTCGCCGCAGTTGTCCACGCCGTCCGAGACGACCAGCAGGTAGCTGTCGGCCTGGGGATCGGTGAAGGTCGGCGCGTAGCTCGGATCGAGGAAGTTGGCCATTCCGCAGTGCATCGGAGTCGCGGCTCCGCCCGGAGTGTTGTCGTCCAGGTAGTCGATGATGTCCGCCTCGTTGCCCGCCGCGCAGTCGAAGACCACCGGCGCCTCCACGTGGCAGCCCTGCAGCGGCCCGGCGCTGTCGTCGGGAAAGATGTCGAAACCGAACTCGATCTGCTCGCCGGTCCAGTTGTCGAGCATGGTGGTCAGCGCGGGCTTGGCCTGGGACCAGTTGGTGGGATCGGCCACATCCGGGTCGGCCATCGAGTAAGACATGTCCTCGAAGATCATCAGCCGCACCGGCGCGACCTCGATCGGAAAGTCCTGCTCGTCGCAGACGCTGCTCGAGCCCGAGTCCGTGTCCGCGCTGTCGGTGTCGGAGTCGCTGTCCGCGTCGGAGTCGCTGTCCGCGTCGGAGTCGCTGTCCGCGTCGGAGTCGGTATCGGAGTCGCCGTCGGCGTCTCCTCCCGCCTCGCGCAAATTGTCCGAATCCTCGCACCCGGCGGCCAGCAGCGCCGCCAGCGCGATCCAGATCGCCGCCAATCTCATGGCTGTACCTCCCTGAAGAGTCCGCGCCCGAGCGGACATACTCTTCAATACTACTACATTTCACTCCAAGTTGGAGTTCGGCGTCAAGCGGCGGACCCTACCCCCCGGCCCCCTTCCTGCCAGGAAGGGGGTGAGAGGAGCCCGAAGACTGACAGACAGCTTCCCCCCTTGCCTCGCTGGGAAGGGGGCCAGGGGATTGGGTCCCTGGCCGGGGCGGAAAAGCCTCCCGGCCCGGCAGCGGTAGAGGCCCGCGGCGCTGGCCGCGGGGTTCATCCCCGCGGCCACGATGCCCGCCTCCGGCCAGGTCAAGGCGGGCAGCCCCTGCGGGGCAAAGAGCGACCGGGCCGCCTCCCTCCCTCCCCCGACATCCGATCGTCCAGCGGCAAAAGCCCATACCCCCCAGCCCCCTTTCCCGCCGGCGGGAAAGGGGGAGTCGGAAATCTTTGAATCCGAGGGGGGAATGGGCCAGCGGGGGAGGGTCGGGGTGGGGGCCCGAGGGCCGGGAGGTCGGATTCTACGAATTTGTCGATTCGGAGGTTCGATCCTATCCTGGTCGCCGAGGTGCGGCGTTGAGCGATCGGGACCGACCAGAGGACAGGCGGGACGGCGGCGAGAAGCGGCCGCTCAACCTCCAGCAGCGCCTGCGGAGTCTGCCCGCCGGCGAGCGGATCAAGATCGCCCGCCGCGGCCGGCTCGACGAGCGCGTGGCGCTGGAGAGGATCTACGGCAAGGCGGTCTGGGAGCCGCTGATCGACAACCCCTCGATCACGATCCCCGAGGTGGCGCGCATCGCGCGCAAGGGCACGCTGCCGCTGCCGCTGGTGGAGAAGATCGTCTCCAACCGCGCCTGGCTCAAGGCGCCGCGGGTGCGCCGCGCGCTGCTGTCCAACCCGCGGCTGCGCGGCGGGCTGATCGATCGCGTGCTGCGCGCCATGCCGGCCCACGAGCTGAAGCTGGTCCACCGCCAGACCGCCTACCCGGCCGCGGTCCGCCAGGCCGCCCGCCGCCTGGCCGGTCGCTGAAAGGAAGAAGAGCTCTCAGCGATCGATCACCGCGTAGTCGATCGCGATCTCCTTCCAGCTCTGGGGATCGTACGCCTCGCCGTCCTTGTCCCAGGCCTCGAAGTCGACGTGGCGCTCGTCCTTGACCGTGCCGCGCACCGCGATCGGCGTCTTCTCGCCGTCCTTGTCCACCTTGTAGCCCGTGGCCAGCACCGCGGCGCTCGCCGGCCCGGCCCCGGACAGCGGCACGGCCATCTCCATGCCTTCCAGGTCGGGCGGGCTGCCCGCGTAGCTGCCGACCACGACGCGCTTGCGCCGGGTCAGGTCGGTGACCGTGTCGGCCAGCTGCTTGAGCTTGCCGCGCAGAACGTCCGAGAGCTCGCCGCCCCGCTTGAGCAGCTCGTCGAAGAGATTGTGGTCCGGCATCGTTTCCCCTCCTTGCTGTCGTCGTGTTGAACCCGGGAGAATTGTAGGTCGCAAACGGCGGGTCGTCGAGCCGGACCGGCCCTCTCTTCTCAGCCGCGTCTAACAGCTTTAGCCTCGGCGGCTCTCCTCGGGCGTTTTGCGGCGTGTTTTCCCGCCCCTGGGTGTTGTGATCCGGGCGCCCTCCGGGTATAGAGAAGCCGGCGGGCCGGGGGGATTTTTCCCGCCCCCGGGTCGATCCCGGCACATACGGAGCTGAAGGGAGAATCGAATGAGCATCGATCTTGCCAGAGTCGACGCGATCGTCGGCGACGTCGGAACGGATTCCACCAAGGCGATCCCGGTTCTCCAGCGGGTTCAGGAGGAGTTTCGCTACGTCCCGCTGGAGGTGATCGAGCGCATCGCGGACAAGACCGAGATGAGCGAGACGCAGCTGTACGGGGTGGCGACCTTCTACACGCAGTTCCGCCTCGAGCCCGTGGGCGAGAAGCTGATCAAGGTCTGTCACGGCACGGCCTGCCACGTGAGCGGCGCGGACGGCCTGACCGAGTCGCTGGAGGAGCGGCTCCAGATCGCGGAGGGCGAGAACACCCCGGACATGAAGTACACACTGACCTCGGTCGCCTGCGTGGGATGCTGCTCGCTGGCGCCGGTGGTGATGGTGGACGCAAGGACGTTCGGCAAGCTGGATCGCAAAAAGGCGGCCCGGATCATCGACAAGCTCGACGCCGAGGAGGACAGCGGTGGCAAAAGCTGAAACTGAAGCGAAACAGACCGTGGTCGTCGGCATGAGCACCTGCAACATCGCCGCCGGGGCCGGCGAGGTGTTCGATGTCGTCGAGCGCAAGATCAACGAGGGGATCGACGCGGAGCTGGCGATCACCGGCTGTCTGGGCATGTGCTACGCCGAGCCCCAGCTGCAGGTCATCGAGCAGGACGGCACCCGCCACGTCTACACCGACGTGACCCCCAGGCGCGCCGAGAAGATCATCGACCAGCACGTGGTCGGCGGCGAGCCGATCGAAAAGTGGATCGCCGAGCTCGACCAGGGCGAGTTCAAGGAGCTGCTCGGCGGCCAGCGCCGGATCGTGCTGGCCAACTGCGGCCGGATCGACCCGGAGAAGATCGACGACTACCTGGCGGTCGAGGGCTACCGGGCGCTGAAGAAGGTGCTCGACCAGAACGACGCCGGCGCGCTGATCGAGGAGATCACCAGCGCCGGTCTGCGCGGCCGGGGCGGCGCCGGCTTCCCCACCGGGCTGAAGTGGAAGTTCACGCGCGGGTACGAGTCGAAGAAGAAGTACATCATCTGCAACGCCGACGAGGGCGACCCGGGCGCGTTCATGGACCGCACCACGCTGGAGAGCGATCCCCACGCGGTGCTGGAGGGGATGGCGATCGGCGCCTTTGCCACCGGGGCCGACGAGGCCTACATCTACTGCCGGGCCGAGTACCCGCTGGCGATCGAGAGGCTGAACAAGGCGATCGCTCAGGCCGAGGAGCGCGGCTACCTGGGCCGCGACATCATGGGCACCGGCTTCGACTTCGAGGTGCACGTCAAGGCCGGCGCGGGTGCCTTCGTCTGCGGCGAGGAGACCGCGCTGATCGCCTCGATCGAAGGGCGCCGCGGCATGCCGCGCGTGCGGCCGCCGTTTCCGGCCGAGTCCGGGCTGTTCGGCAAGCCGACCACGATCAACAACGTCGAGACCTGGGCCAACGTGCCCTGGATCGTGCGCAACGGTGCCGAGGCCTTCCAGGGGATGGGCACCGAGAAGTCCAAGGGCACCAAGGTCTTCGCCCTGGCGGGCAAGATCGCGCGCGGCGGCCTGGTCGAGGTTCCGATGGGGATCACGCTCGACGAGATCATCCACCGGGTGGGCGGCGGAACCGGCACCAGCCGCGAGGTCAAGGCCGTCCAGATGGGCGGGCCGTCCGGCGGCTGCGTGCCGCGCGAGCTGTTCGACACGCGGATCGACTACGACGAGGTCAACAAGACCGGAGCGATCATGGGCTCGGGCGGAATGGTGGTGATGGACGAGACCACCTGCATGGTCGACGTGGCGCGCTACTTCTTGCATTTCACCCAGGAGGAGTCCTGCGGCAAGTGCACCTTCTGCCGGGTGGGCACCAAGCGCATGCTCGAGATCCTGGAGCGGATCTGCGACGGCCACGGCAAGCCGGGCGACATGGACGAGCTGGAGGATCTGGCCCAGCAGGTCAAGACGACCAGCCTCTGCGGCCTGGGTCAGACCGCGCCCAACCCGGTGCTGACCACGCTGCGCTACTTCCGCGACGAGTACAAGGAGCACATCTTCGAGAAGAAGTGCCGCGCGGGCAAGTGCCGCAACCTCTGTTCGTACGAGATCACCGACGACTGCACCGGGTGCATGGTCTGCGCCAAGAACTGCCCGGTCGACGCGATCAGCGGCGAGAAGAAACAGAAGCACGTGATCGACCAGGACGCCTGCATCCGCTGCGGGGTCTGCCGCGACGTCTGCAAGTACGACGCCGTGGTGGTGATCTGAAGGAAGGGAGCCCACCGTGAAGAAGATAGAGCTGACACTCGACGGCGAGAAGATCACGGTCGACGAGGGGATCACGATCCTCGAGGCGGCCCAGGCGCACGGCAAGTTCATCCCCACCTTCTGCCACAACGAGGAGCTCGAGCCGTTCGGCTCGTGCTTCGTCTGCGTGGTCGAGCTCGAGGGACGTCCCAACCTGGTCCCCTCCTGCTCGACGAGGGTGGCGCCCGGCATGTCGGTCAGGACCGACAGCGATCGGGTCCAGCGCGCGCGCCGCACCTGCGTGGAGCTGCTGCTCTCCGACCACGTCGGAGACTGCCTGGCGCCGTGCATGACCGCCTGTCCGGCCGGAATCGACATCCCCGGCTTCATCAACCTGCTGGCGCGCGGCGAGAATCGCGAGGCGCTCAGGCTGATCAAGAACAACATGCCGCTGCCCGGAGTGCTGGGGCGCGTCTGCACGCGGCCCTGCGAGGACGCCTGCCGGCGGCAGCTGGTCGAGGAGCCGGTCGCGATCTGCCAGCTGAAGCGCTACCCGGCCGACGCGGCCGCCGAGTCGGGCGACGAGCACATCCCCGAGACCGCCGGGCCCTCGGGCAAGAAGGTGGCGATCGTGGGCGCCGGACCGGCCGGGCTGAGCGCCGCCTACTACTTGCAGATCATGGGGCACTCCTGCGAGATCATCGACAGGCACGAGGCGCCCGGCGGGATGCTGCGCTACGGGATTCCGAGCTACCGCCTGCCGCGCGACGTGATCGACCGCGAGACCGCCGTGGTCGAGAAGATCGGCGCCAAGCTGCACTACGAGACCGAGCTGGGCGAGGACGTGACCCTCGAGCAGCTGCGCGAGAAGAACGACGCGGTCTTTCTGGGGCTGGGCGCGCAGAAGGCCTCCTCGATGCGGGTCGAGGGCGAGGACACCGAGGGCGTGCTGACCGGGATCGGCTTTCTGGCCGACGCCTCGCGCAACGAGAAGCTGCCGATCGGGCGCCGCGTGATGGTGGTCGGGGGCGGCAACACCGCGATCGACGCGGCCCGCACCGCGCTGCGCCTCGGCGCCGAAAAGGTCTCCATTCTCTACCGCCGCACGCGCAAGGAGATGCCGGCCTGGGAGGAGGAGATCGACGCTGCCGAGGCCGAGGGCGTCGAGCTGGAGATCCTGGCCGCGCCGACCAGGGTCGCCAAGGCGAACGACGGCAGCCTCGACGTGACCTGCGTGCGGATGGAGCTGGGCGAGCCCGACGCCTCGGGCCGCCGGCGCCCGATTCCGATCGAGGGCAGCGAGCACGTGCGCAACGTGGACAACGCGATCGCCGCGATCGGCCAGAAGGTGATCCCGGACGCGGCCGAGGGCGTGACCCAGACCAAGTGGGGCGACCTGGAGGCCGACGAGCAGACCTGCCGCACCAACCTCGAGGGCGTCTTCGCCGGCGGCGACTGCGTGACCGGCGCCGACATCGCGGTCAACGCCGTGGCGGCCGGCCGCCGCGCCGCGATCGCGATCGACCAGCACCTGCGCGGCCAGGAGGTGGTCGGCGATCCCAGGGTATACAACCACTCGATGGGAGAGCTGGAGGACATCCCGGACGAGATCCCGGCCAGGTTCGACAAGCTGAGCCGCACCGAGATGCCGCACCTCGACGCGAAGAAACGCGCAAGGACCTTCGACGAGGTCGAGACCGGCTTCAGCGCCGGGGACGTCGAGCGCGAAAGCGGGCGCTGCATGGAGTGCGGCTGCCGCGAGGCTCACGACTGCCGGCTGCGCACCTACGCCACCCTCTTCCACGCCGACGCCAGGCGCTTCGCCGGCCAGCGACGCGACTACGCGCGCGACGACAGCCACGAGCGGATCGTCTACGAGCCGCACAAGTGCATCCAGTGCGGAACCTGCGTGCGGATCGCCGACGAGATCCTGGGCACCAACGCGCTGGGTTTCGTGGGACGCGGGTTCACCGCGCGGATCGAGCCGGCGCTGGGGCGGGCGATGGCGCTGGTCGACTGCGAGGGCCTGGAGAAGATCGTGGACGCCTGCCCGGTCGGAGCGCTGACCTTCGAGGACGCCCGGGTCGCGACCCTGGACACCGAGTTCAAGAGACCTCCCATTCGATCTCTTTGAAGAGATAATCCCCCGCTCAGCTCCCCAGCAGCCGGGCCAGCCGCTGCGGCTCCAGGCGCACGTAGACCGTCTTCTCCCTGAGCAGCCGCACCGCTCCGGGCGGGGCTCCCTTGGGCTTTTGCACGTAGCGCCTCCGGGTCCAGCCGACCTCCACGTCGCGCTCCCCCCTGGCCTTGGAGAAATGGGCGGCCAGGTGAGCGGCGTCGATCAGCAGCTCGGCGCTCGGGTCCTCGCCGCGGCCCAGCGGAACCACCACGTGGCTACCGGCCAGCCCGCGGGCGTGCAGCCACAAATCGCCGGGCCTGGCGTGGCGCAGGGTCAGCTCGTCGTTCTCCCTCGCCGAGCGGCCGACCCGGGCGGTGCGACCGGCTCCGATCGCGAACTCCAGGTAGGGCGTCCGCCGCTCGGGGTCGCCGCGCCTGCGCTCGGCGCGCCTGGCCAGCCGCGGGAAGCGCTCGCGCAGCTCGGACAGCAGCTCGGACAGCTCGCCCGCGCCGGCCTCCGGAATCCGGGCGCGCAGCAAGTCGAACCGTTCGCGCTCGGCGCGCGTCTCGGCGATCCTCTCGCGCACGCGCGGCAGGGCGCGGCGCAGCCGCTTGGCGCGCTCGAAGAGGCGGTTCATGTTGGCCGCCGGATCCAGCGCCGGGTCGAGCGGCACGCTCAGCTCGCGTCCCTCGAAGTCGGTCGCATCCAGCTCGCGCATCCCGCGCCGCGCGCGGTGCAGGTTGGCCTGCAGGGCAAAGGCCATCGCCTGCAAGCGCTCGGCCTCGGCGGCGCGTTCCAGGTCGCGCTCCAGGTTGCGCTCCAGCCGCTCCAGCCGCCCCACCGCGCTGCGGGCCGCGCGCGCCACCGTCGCGCGGCGATCCTCCAGCTCGGCGTCCCGCTCGGCGCGGCGGTAGTGATCCGCTATTTGCGACTCCAGCCCGGGCTCCCCGCCGAAGCGGTCGTTCTGCTCGCCGGCCGGGTGCGGGATCGGGGGACGGTACGGCTGGCCGGGCACCAGCCTGCGCTTGTGCGAGCGGTTGGGCAACAGGGAGCCGACCACGACTCCCTCGCCGTCCAGCCAGAACAGGTTGGCGTGCCGCGAGGTCAGCTCGGCCAGCAAAGAGGCGCGCTCGCCGCCGCGGGCCAGGTCGATCGCCACCGCCCGGTCGCCCCCCAGCTGGCGCACGGCCTCCACGCGCGAGCCGACCGCGCGGCGCCTGAGCAGCATCACGAACGGGTGGGGCGCGGGGGCGTTGCGCGGAGCCGAGCCGATCCGGCAGATCCGGCAAAAGCGGGCCGAGACGCAGATCTCCAAGAAGTGGTCGCGGCCGCGGCCCCGCAGCTCCAGCACGACCGTCCCCTCGCTCCGGTCCGCGGGAGAGATCGCGCGGCGCACCGAGGCGCCGGGAAGATCGGCGGCCAGCTGATCGACCACCCTGGATATCTCTTTGGCCGAGAGGCTCATACCGCTGCGTTCTTTGGCTCCCTTCCTGCCGACAAGAAAGTGAGATTATCCCGTGCGAGCCGACAGTAATACCACCTTCTGCGTGTTCGCCTACGCTAGGGTGACCTACATGCGAAGATCTGATGAAGCAAACTGAGAAAGCGGCTTGCAATCGGGCGGCTTCGAACCTAAAGATTCGTTGCGTTGGGACGCGTGCGGGCGTTCCCAGCTAGCGGCTCGCCGGGGCGAGCGAGGAGGTACGAGATGAAGGTCAAGATCCTGGAAGACGAGTGCACGGGCTGCGAGGAGTGCGTGGATGCGGTCCCGGACGTGTTCGAGATGAACGAGGACGGCGACCTGGCAAAGGTCAAGGTGGAGACGGTTCCGGCCGACCTGGAGGACGAGGTCAAGGAGGCCGCCGAGGACTGCCCGGCCGAGGCGATCGTCGTGGAGTAGCTGCGGATCAGGTCTCGGCCGCGGCCCTGGCGCGGCGCGGCGCGGGCGCGTATCGCTCTGGCAGCAGACCGCTCACCACCAGGGCGAAGCCGGCCAGCGTCGCCGCGATCTGGTAGGGGTGGGTCGGCTGCAGACCGCACGACAGGATCAGCAAAAGGCCCATCCCCGCGCGACGTTGGCTCGGCTGCGGCGGCCAGCGCCTCGACGGCAGCAGAAAAGACCCCACCAGCAGGCAACCGAAGAACAGCGACAGCAGGTAGAGCACCGGTGGCCCCGGAATGGCGATGAACACGCCGAAAGTCCTCGCCGCCACGACCGGCAGGTAGCCGCCCGTGCTCAGCACCACTGCGATTCCCCCTCCCAGCGCCAGCACCGCGACCAGCAGCGCCGGCAGGTGCGGCCGGCGCACGAAGGCACGCAGCTGGCCGTACCACAGCGCGAAAAAGGCGTAGATCGGCGTGACCACCAGCAGCACCTCGGCCAGCAGGTAGGCGCGGCGGACGAAGACCGAGCTGTCCGATTCCTCGGCGATCAGCCCGGTCAGGCGAGAGATCAGCGAAAACGCAGGCAGAACCGCGATCAGCGCCAGCGCCAGGAAGATGCGGCGCCGGCCTCCGTCCACGCGGCGCGTGAAGCCGATCAGCGCCAGCACCGCCGCCGCGGCGGTCGCTGCGGCGTAGCCCAGCAGCACGAACCACGGAGAGAGCGGACGCACGATCGAGACAGCGAGCACCGGCACGTAGATCGGAGTCGCGAACATCAAGGCCAGCCGCCAGGGCAGGCCGGCCAGGCAGGGGTTGTAGATCGCTCGTACGATCAGCACCCAGCTGCCCAGCACCAGCGCCATGATCCCGGTCGCGTTCATCGCCAGCCGCCCGGAGTCGGCCAGCCAGGCCAGCGGCCCCTCGGCGCCGACCGAGGCGAACAGTCCCAACTCCGAGGCCAGCCTGTGGATCAGCAGCTCCCAGACAACGGCGCCGACCAGCAGCCACCCGGCGGGCGAGAGCTCCAGCGAGCCGCTCCGGCCGCCGGCTTCCGGCCTCGAAGCGCTCAACGGCCTCTCCAGCCCAGCCAGAAAGAGCGCAGGTAGCGCAGGTTGGTGAAGATCATCGTGCCGAAGATCAGGTAGATCGCAACCACCCAGATGTTGTCGATCGGAACCGCGCCGTCGACCAGCACCCAGTCGGTCGGGGTCAGCTCCCGCTCGATCTCGTTCAGCTCGGCGGCGATCTCCTCCAGCTCGGGATCGACGGCCTCGAGCGCGGAGAGTCTCTCCTCGAGCCGCTGCAAGCGCTCGCGGTAGCCTCGGTCGCGCTCGAGGCCGGGCTCCAGCCGGGACAGCTCGCCGCGGATTCGCTCGGCCAGCTCGCCCGACTCGGCCGCTTTCAGCTCTTCTTCCAGCTCGGCGATCTTGTCCTCGCGCTCGCGGATGCGGCGCGGCAGATCGCGAAGTCGCTCCAGCAGGTCCTCCAGCGGCTCCAGCCTCTCGCTCATTTCCTCCTTGCGGTGCCTCGAGGATATCAGCCGGCTGCGCAGCGAGTCGAGCTGCTCGCGCCAGCGCTCCGTCACGCGGCCCGCGCCGATCGCGGCCAAATCGGCGCGCAGCCGATCGAGATCGGAATCGACGGCGACGTCCATCCCCGCGTCCGCCGCGTCTCCATCTAGATTTCCCGCCTCGCCGCCGTCGCCGTCCGAAGGCGCGCCGCCGGAATCCACGGGGCTGCCCGGACCCGCGTCCGCCTCGCCGTTCTCGATCTCTTCGAGCCGCTCGCGTACCCGTTTCTCGATCCCGGCGATCAGCTCTTCCCGTTTCTCGTCAGCGGCGCCCTCGAGCTTTTCGAGATCGTCTCGTAGCTCGCCAGCCCGCTTTTTCCACTCGTCGATGCGGGCCCTGGCCAGCGAGATCCGGGCGTCGAGCGAGGAGGCCTCGACCCGCAGCCGCTCCTCGCTCATTCCCAGGTCTTTCAGCTCGCCTGTGGCGGTTTTCAGCTCGGCGCGGTCGCTCTCCACCCGGCCGCGCCACTTTTCTATCTGCTCGTTCAGATCCTGCCGGCGCTCTCCGGACTCGAGGCGCTCCAGCTCGGCGCGCAGCTCTTCGGCGCGGATCCGCCTGTCTCGAATCGATTCTCGCAGCTGCTCGAGCGCCCCGACCACTTCGTCCCGCTCGATCGCGGCGACCATCTCGGCGAGGCGCTTGTCGGCGCCGGCCGGAGCGTCGTCGCGATCGGCCAGCACGGCCTTGCACGTCTCGGCGTCGAACAGCTCGGCGCAGGCCAGGCGCCGCCGGCAGCTCTCCATCTCCTCTGTGCCCAGGCAATGCTTGCACTGGGCGACCACGTGGTGCTCCAGGCAGTCGAAGAAGATCCACATCCGCCCGTAGTTGCTGCCCATCTGCTCGCGGGTGCGCAGCCGGCCCTCGAAATCGTAGGGCAGGGTGTGGCGGACCGGGTTGACCGCCGGATCGCGGTAGGCCCGCTTCTCCTCCGGGACGCGCCACTCGACCAGCAGCCACGGGTTTCCGGCCAGCGGAAAGATCTTGCGCTCCGGGTCGGAGAACCAGCGCAGGCCCTTTTCGAACTCCAGCGAGCGGGTCACCACCGGCAGACCATGCGCGATCACGTGCGAGTCCGGCTCCAGCTCGGCGGGATCGAGGTCGGCGGCCTCGCCCAGGTCGAGCGGATCCTCGAGGCCGGCCAGCAGGTAGCGCAGATCGGGGTAGAACCAGAACAACATCGCCACCGAGAGGATCAGGATCACGGCCATCACCAGCGCGTAGCGCGGGTCGGGCGGCGGAGCCGCGAGCTCCAGCAGCTCCCGATCCGTCTCTTCCTCGTGGAGTTGCTCGCCGTTGTCGTCCTTCGGCGCGCGCGGCTCCTCGTTGTCGTTCGGTTCGTCCTTCATGTGCGATCCCGTGCAGCCGTCCGGGTCAGGCGCTGCGAGACAGCGATATAGCATCGCTTTCGGCGTCTTGTCCATCGCGGCGGTCGCGTGCTATGGGCCTTGCATGCAGCGCGCTCTTACGGGGTTGATCACAGTAGCGCTCGCGGCCTGCGGCGGTGATCCGCCCTCGCGCTCGACACCGTCCGAGGCGTTTTACCGGCTGGGGAGCTGCGTCGATCGCGCCGACGCCGGGTGTCTCTACCGCGAGCTGGATCGGGACAGCCGGCGCTCGGTGCGCGAGATGCACCGCTCGCTGGTGGAGATGCGCCGGCTGGCCGAGCGCTCCTACCCGCAAGAGCGGCGGGAGGAAGCGCTGGGCGTCTGGCTCGAGGCCGCGCAGGCCGGCGATCCGGCCGCTTGCTTCGCGCTCCTGAACGAGCGCCGCGGCTGGCTGGTCAGGGTCGCGCGCGGCTTCGGCGCGGTGGTCGAGGTGAAGTACGGGAAGGGAGGGACAGCCGCAGTGCTGACCACCCGCGGAGCCGAGCTGGAGATGGCGAGAGACGGCGGCGAGTGGGGGCTGGCGACCTTCGAGCAGAATCTGCGCGAGGATCGGGAGCACCTGGCCCGCCGCCTGGAGCAGGTGCGCCGCAACGCCGCGGCGTTCGACGAGCAGCGGGCCGCGCTGGAGCCGCCGCCCGGAGCAAAAGGAGAATAGAGATGACGTTCGATCCGAGCTGCGCGGGCCGCGTCGCGGGACCGTTCGAGCAAAGCTACGACTGGCGCGACGTCGCGCTCTACGCGCTGGGCCTCGGCGCCGGCGTCGACGATCTGCGCTACCTGCTCGACGATCCTCCGCCGCACGTGCTGCCCACCTACGGGGTGGTGCCGGCCTTCCGGCCGGTCTTCGAGCTGCTCGAGACCACCGGCGGAGACCTGGTCACGCTGCTGCACAGCGCGCAGCGCACCGAGCTGCTCAGGCCGTTTCCCCCGCGGGGAAAGATGTCCACCACCGCGCGCATCTGCGGCGCATGGGACATGAAGATCGGCGCGCTGGTCCTGATCGAGACCGAGACCGCCGTCGGCGGCGAGCCGACCGCCCGGACCGCCTGGCACCTGCTGCTGCGCGGCCAGGGTGGATTCGGAGGAAAGCGGCCGCCCTCGCCGGCGCGGGAGCGGCCGCCGCGGGATCGGGATCCCGACTTTCGCCGCACGGTGGCCACGCGCGAGGACCAGGCGCTCTTGTACCGCCTCTCCGGCGACGTCAATCCGATCCATTCCCACCCGGAGGTGGCCAGGCAGGCCGGCTTCGATCGGCCGATCCTGCACGGGCTGTGCTTCTACGGGATCGCGGCCCGCGTGGCGCTCGGCGAGCTGGCGGAAGGTGATCCGGCCCGCTTCGGGGCTTTCGAGGCGCGCTTTTCCAAGGTGGTGATGCCCGGCGACCGGCTGGTGATCGAGGGCTGGAAGCTGAAGGATCCGGGCCGGGCCGCGATCGACGTGACCGTCGAGGCGACCGGGGCCCGGCCGATCGCCGGCGGGGTCTTCGAGTACGAGGTCGCCGGCTGATCCTCGCCCGGCTCGAGCCCTCGTTGTTCTCAGTCGTGCCGGGCCGCGAGGCGGGCGGCGGCGAGCAGGATCGTGCGCAGCAGCAGGCGGCGGCGCGGGTCGTCCTCGGAGGCGGAGTCCAGCGTCCCCTCCGGCGTGCAGCCGCAGCACGGTCCCAGCGCTCCCAGCGCGCCGATGACCAGCTCTTCTTCGGAAGGCGCCAGCGCGCGCCGGGCGCCGGCCCGCCAGTCCGCGGCGGACAGCGGCGCAAATCGCGCCTCGCGTCCCAGCGCGGCGTTGCAAAGCGCGGCCGAGACCAGCGCCGAGGCGGTGTGATCGCCCTGTGCGGGCCGGGTCGCGCCCAGCCGCTCCAGCATCTCCTCGACCAGCTCGGCCTCCTCGAGCAGCGTCTCGGCGCGCCGCACCTCCCGGCGCGAGGCGAATGCGGACAGCTCGCCGGGCAGAGGCTCGGCCGGGTGCAGCGCCGTGTCCTGTCCCTCGTCGAGCGGAGGCCAGCGTCCGGGAACCTGCCTGGCCAGCGCCTCGAGCGCGACCGCGTGCGGCCGATCGAGCAGCTCGCGGCAGGATCCGAGCCGGCCCTCCCGTCCGAGCACGGCCCGCGCCCGCTCGCGCAGCGGAGCCAGCCTCCCCATCGCGGTCTGCACGAACAGGCCCGGAGCCTGGCGGGCCAGACCGACCGCGGCACGCTCCGGATCGCCGCCGGCCGCGATCTCGACTCCCAGGCTCAGCAGGTCTCGCGCCCACTGGAGATGGCGCGCCACCTCGCGCGGATCGGCCAGGTCGCAGTCCACCGCGGTCAGGTAGAGGTTCGCCATCGCGCCCAGCTCGGACCAGATCGAGCCGGCGCGGTCCGCGACCAGCGGGTGCCGCGAGGCGGCCATCGCGGCCAGCGCGGAGTCGAGGAACGGGCGGCCCTCGAGCGCGGCGCGGTGGATCGCCGGCAGCGTGAGATCGAAATCGAGCGGCGGGATCGCCGGGGCGTCGTCGCGCACCAGCCGCGAGACCTGCCGCGGGTCGCGCGGAGCCAGCAGAGAGCGGCCCTCCTCGCGCGTGCCGAAGCCCAGGTCGGCCAGCCGGCCGTTGCGCCAGCGCAGCGCGCTCTGCTCGGTCTCGGAGGGCAGCTCGTGGCGCAGCGCCTCCAGCTCGGGCTGGTATTCCTCGAACGGCCGCAGCAGCAGAGCGCCGAACAGGTTGCGCACTGTGGCTGGCACCGAGCCCGGGTCGGGGAGCTCGATGAAGTAGTAGCCGTCCGGCGTCTCGATCAGCTCCGAGCCTTCGGCCGCGGGAACCTCGTCCTCGGGACGCTCGCGCAGGTGGACCACGGCGTAGCGCCGCAGCAACAGCACGCGAGCCTCGGGGTCGAGGTCGTCGATCAGCTTGGAGGCGCCGTTCGCTCCCGAGTCGGCCAGCGGTCGGATCAGCGCCTCCAGGGCCTCGGGTCGAAAGCGGTTCTTCTTCCAGCAGGCCAGGTCGACCAGGGCGCTGACCTGCCCGCGATCGGCCCAGGAGAGCAGCTCGCAGCGCTGCTCGTCGTCGGCGGCGCGCAGGGTCAGCAGCAGGTCGTGGGGGCCGAGCCGCCGCACCAGGGACAGGGGCTCGGGCGCGTCCTCGAGCCGGCGCAAGAAGTCGGTCGCGCTCAGCTGGAGATCGTCCGCGGAGAACCGCAGCTTGATGATGGCGTCGTTCACGCTGGACATTGTACTGATATCACTTTCGTCTGCCATCCCGCTACGATACGAATCGGACCCGCCGCGCCGAGAGCCTCCCCGGCGGCGGTGACGAGGCGGAATCGGTCCGCGAGATCAGTCGGGGATCGGGATGTTGCAGCCGAACTTGGCGGTGATCGTATCCCAGACGCCGTCCTTCAGCTTCTGGCAGGCCGCGGGGCAGAGCTGGATCGTGGTGCATTCCTCGAGGGTGTAGTCCCCCAGATCCTCGGGGGGCGCGTCGATCCCCTGCCAGTGCCAGGCCGGGTTGTCGGGCGCGTCGAGGCTGCAGTCCTCGCTGTAGGTCAGCTCCACCGGGCTGTCCGGGTCTTCCGTCGGTACCCCGGAGACCCACAGGGCGTTACAGGCCTTGTCGACTGGCGTGTAGGGCGGATCCGGGTCGTTGTCCGGGACCTCGCTCCAGTTGACATCGAACGTGCAGCTGATCGCAGCGCCGGTGATCTCCTCCAGCGCGGTCTGCAGAGCCGCCGCGTCGCCGGCCGGGTAGTAGTCCTCGCTGCCGCCGTACTCGGCGGTGGTCTGCATCACGTCCTCCCAGTCGGTGACCTCGTCGCCGACTCCGATCACGAACACCGGAATGCCGGCGGCGGCCAGGTGCAGCGCCGCGTTGTAGGTGCACACGTCGTCGAGGCACTGCTCGGGGATCTGGCAGTCCGCCGCCGTGCACTCGCAAGAGACGATGTCGCCGGCCGAGTTGCAGTTCGGCGCGCCGTCGGTCGCCAGCAGCACGTACTTGGGCTGGTCGGAGAGACCGGCGGGCAGCTCCACGCCGCCGTCGCCGGCCAGGTAGTCGTAGGCCCACTTCAGCGATTCGCAGATCGGGGTTCCGCCGCAGGTCCCCACCACGTCGAGCGCGATGTCCACGTTGTTGTACTGGCTGGTCCAGAACGCCTCTGGATCCGAGGCCTCCTCCGGATCCTGCATCGCCACGAGCAACGAGTCGTCGTCGGTCGGCTCGCATTCGAACTCCGAGCCCTCGGCGCCGGCCGGGCAGGAGAGCGAGGGGAAGACCGCCAGCCCGAAGTTGATCAGCTCGGCCTCGGTGTTAATCTGGACCACCTCGCGAATCGCGTCGCCCACCACGGTCGCGAACGTCTCGGGAGGATCGCCGATCGTGTTATTGTACATCGATCTCGAACGATCGAGCATGATCAGCATGTTGATCGGGTTGTACTCGATTTCCCAGGGCAGGTCGGCGCACTCGTCGACATCGGAATCGGTGTCGGAATCGGTGTCGGAATCGGAATCGGAGTCGGAATCGCCGTCCGAGTCGCCGTCCGAGTCGCCGTCCGAGTCGCCGTCCGAGCTGGTGTCGTCATCGATGTCGTCGCTGCCGCCGCTCTCCTCGCAGGCCGCGTGGCCGATCAGGCCGAAGACCATCAAAGCCATCAGGTACTTGTGCATAACGTTTCCTCCCTGGCCGAAAAACGGCCCGCAGGCAACCCGTCTCGCTGAGCGACCCGGGTTGCCATACCCGTGATCATTAGATTACCTCTTTTGCGCATCCTTACGATACCATTTTTTTTCTGGAGGTTGCGATGCCCGCCGTGCTGACCGGGCTGGACAGAATCGGAGCCGACGCCGGCAGAGCCGTGCGCGGCAGGAGAGTGGGGCTGGTCGCCCATCCCGCCAGCGTGGACGCGAGCCTGCGCCACGCGCTGGACGTCCTGGTCGAGGCCGGAGCTCGCGTGGAGGTGCTCTTCGGCCCGGAGCACGGCTTTGGCGGGGAGGCGCAGGACATGGAGCCGGTCGGCGGAGCCCGGCGAGGCCCCGGAGGTATTCCCCTGCACAGCTTGTACGGCGCCGACGAGGACAGCCTGGCACCTGCGGGCGAGCAGCTCGCGGGCCTGGACGCCCTCGTCGTCGACCTGGCCGACGTGGGGAGCCGCTACTACACCTTCGTCTGGACCGCGGCGCTCTGCCTGCGGGTCTGCCATCGCCGCGGCTTGGAGCTGGTGCTGCTCGACCGCCCCAACCCGCTGGGCGGAGACGTCGTCGAGGGAGCTCCCCAGCGCAGCGGCTACCTCTCCTTCGTCGGCCTGCACCCGGTGGCCAACCGGCACGGCATGACCCCCGGGGAGCTGCTGCGCCTGTCCGGCGAGCTCGACGGCACGCGAGACGCCTTGACCGTGGTGGAGCTGCGCGGCTGGAGCCGCGGGATGCGGTTCTCCGACACCGGCCTGCCCTGGGTGATGCCCTCTCCCAACATGCCCACCCCGGACACCGCCGCCGTCTACCCCGGGAGCTGCCTGATCGAGGGCAGCTGGGCGTCGGAGGGTCGCGGCACCACGCGTCCGTTCGAGCTGGTCGGGGCGCCCGGGGTGGACCCGGCCGCCCTTGCCGCGCGCTTGAACGAGATGCCTCTCGCCGGGGCGCGTTTCAGACCGCTCTCGTTCAGGCCCGCCTTCCAGAAGCATGCCGGGCGCGACTGCGGCGGCGTCCAGATCCACGTGACCGACCCGAGCGCCTTTGCGCCCTACCGCACCGGCGTGGCCCTGCTGCTGGCGCTGCGCTCGGAGGCCGGGGAGGAGTTCCGCTGGCGCGGCGACCCCTACGAGTTCGTGTCCGATCGCCCGGCGATCGACCTGCTGACCGGCTCCGACGAGGTGCGCCTGGGAATGGAGGCCGGAGCGGGCCTGGAGGAGATCGCCGAGAGCTGGAAGGAGCGAGAGTCGCTTTTCGCCCATGATCGTCTCGATTATCTTCTATACTGAAAGTATGAGGTGGAGATCTCGCGAGCTGATCCGAAGAGCGCCCGTTTTGTTAGTCGCGTTGTACCTGGCGGCCTGCGCCAGCATGAACACCACCACCGGCGACGACGACGGCGCGTCTGACACGGACGCCGATACCGACACGGACACGGACACCGACACCGACACGGACACCGACACCGATACGGACACGGACACCGATACGGACACGGACACCGACACGGACACGAACACCGACACCGACACGGACA
The DNA here is from genome assembly GCA_046484285.1 of Polyangia bacterium. Classification (GTDB taxonomy): domain Bacteria; phylum Myxococcota_A; class Polyangia; order JAAYKL01; family JAAYKL01; genus CAZHCG01. The sequence continues at coordinate 1,329 of JAWOBP010000190.1, read as the reverse complement.
CGGATACCGACACCGATACCGACACAGACACGGACACCGACACCGACACGGACACCGATACCGACACGGACACGGACACCGACACCGACACGGACACCGACACCGACACCGACACCGACATGGACACCGACACGGACACGGATACCGACACCGATACCGATTCCGACACCGACACCGATACCGATTCCGACACCGACACCGGATCGGATCCGTGCGAGGGGGTGATCTGCGACGATCCGCCGCCGCCCGAGTGCAACGGGGACGACGTATGGGTCTACTACTCTCCGGGAACCTGCGAGGATGGCGCGTGCGTGAGCTACCCGCACACGGTGACGAGCTGCGACTTCGGCTGCCACGACGCCGAGTGCAGAATCGGAGTGCTGCTGCTCAGCCCGGATTTCTACGCGCCGTCCGCTCCGGACATGAGCTGGATTTCGAATACCTTCGTTTCCTTCCCGGACTGCGACACCTACTACTTCGATACCGGATCGGCGGCGCCGACGCTTTCCGACCTCGAGCCGTACGGCGTGGTGGTGGTGGGCAACAACACGCCCTGGACCGAGGTGGCCGCCGATCCCGTAAGCGTGGGGAACGCCCTGGCCGACTACGTGGACGCCGGAGGCAGGCTGATCGACACCAATTTCGTCCACGACTACTACGTGGGAACCTACACCTGGTACCTGGAAGGAAGGTACATCGATGACGGTTACGGGCCGTTCCACCAGGCCGTCGGCGAGGTCGCCGGTCCGCTCTCGCTGAGCGTCTCGCAGCCCGGTCACGCGGTGATGAGCGGCGTTTCCACGTTGCAGGACTCGGGGCTGCTGCTGGCTCTCTCGCTGCGCTCGGGGGCGAGCGAGCTGGCTTCCTACTCCAACGGCTATCCCGCGGTTGCGATCTCGGCCGACCAGCAGATCTGCGGAATCAACGCCATGTTCTTCGGCGACACCGCAATCGCGGGAGACGCCGCAACACTGCTGCACAACGCGGTGCAGTGGCTTGACGCCCAGTAGCGCCGGGCGCCGAGCACGAAGAGCCATCCGCACTGTAGGGTCTTTCATAGAGAACCGCTGGGGCTGATCTTGCAGCCGGTACGATAAACGATCTCGTCTTTCTGCCCGGCTGATCCGAGAAAACGCTTGCGAGCCCATCGGTCGCAAAGCTATTCTGTTGGTAATCAGCCGTCCATCCGCGGGGGATGCGGCACCAACTAATGAAAAACAGTACCAAAAAGAAATGCAACCCACCCGCCCGAACGGATTAAAGCCTTTTTGGGTTAATCTTTCGGACGATGAGGAGCAAGCGCAGTTTGTTGCGAATGAAATCCTAAGT
>JAWOBP010000007.1:0-47846 GCA_046484285.1 Polyangia bacterium | reverse complement strand
ACCCGATCTTGGAGGCCTGACGTGCTACTAGTGCCTCGTCAACCCGACGATTTCGGGTACGGGGCGAGAGATCATCGGCGAGGCCAAGGAACGACGACGAAGGACTGGCGGTGCCAATTCGAGGAGAGAGTGACGCAGGGATCGTCGATGAGGGCCGGCCCGACCCGGCATTGTGGGGTTGACGAGGCACTAGGCGCCTTTGCGCATTCGGTCGGGAACGCTGGTCTGAGGGGGCGGGTTGGATTACTCTGGGGCCCATGCGACATCACCGCTACTCGATTCTCACAGTCACAATCCTCTCGGCGGCGGCCTGCGGGAGCTCCAAGCCGGCTCCGGCCGTGCCGCCGCGTCCCGCTCCGGCCGGGTCGCTCCAGGAAGTGGACGTCGACCCGGAAATCGCCCGGCTCTACGGCGATCCCCCGGCCGCCGGACGCACTCCGTCGTCGATCAGCTGGTCTCCGGACGGAAAGCGGATCGCCTACCTGCGGCGCTCCGCCTCGAAAAGCGAGGAGCCGTGCAGCGAGCTGTGGATCCGCGAGCTGAGCAGCGGGCGCGGCCAGCCGCTGGCGCTCCCCGACGAGGAGAGCGTCGACTCCTTCGCCTGGACCGGGCCAGAGTCGCTCGTCTGCGCCGCGGGCGGCGAGCTGCTGCTGGCGCACCTCGACGGCACGAGCCGATCGCTGACGGGCGGCGAGCCGGACGAGTCGACCTTCGCCGTCTCGAAGGACGGCAGCCGTATTGCGTTCGTGCGCGAGCACGACGTCTACGCCCTGGATGTCGCCAGCGGGGACGAGACGCGCATCACCCGCGACGGCGAGAAGTGGCGAAGCTACGGCGGCGTGAGCTGGGTCTACGGCGAGGAGTTCGACACATCGGCCGGAATCGGTCTCAGCGACGACGGCGGCCTGCTGTGGCTGTACGCCAACGACGAGCGCGAGACCCCGCACCGCGCGGTGGTCACCAACGCCGCGGGGGAAATACGCCGCCAGGCCTACCCGCGGGCCGGGGAGACCAACCCCACGGTCCGTGTCGGCGCGGTGGACCTCGGCGCCGCCGAGCCCGAGCCGGTCTGGATGGAGACCGGCAGCGGGCCGGACGTCTACCTGCCGCAGGTGCAGTGGCGTCCGGACGGCAAGCTGGCGGTGACGCGCATCGATCGCCTCCAGACGCTGGTCGAGCTGCTGGAGTGCGACCCCGCTTCCGGGAGCTGCGAGCCGGTCCTCGAGGAGCGCGACCCGCGCTGGGTCGACCTGCTCGGCCAGCCCACCTTCCTCGAGGACGGCGGCTTTTTGTGGATCTCCGAACGCGACGGCTTCGCCCACGTCTACCGCTACGACGCCAGGGGTCGCTTTGCCGGGCGGCTGACCGACGGCGAGTGGGTGGTGACCGGCGTGGATCACGTCGACGAAGAGCGCGGCCTGGTCTACCTGACCGGCAACGCCGACGGCCCGCTGACCTACGGCGTCTACCGTGCAGAGCTGGCCGGCGGAAAGCTGCGGCGCGTCACCCCGGACGGCGGAGTGCACTCGGCCGTCTTCTCGCCCCGAGGCGACGCCTTCGTCGACGTCCACTCCGCCTTGGGCTCCCCGCCGCGCGCCGACGTGATGGTGCTGGGGGACGGTGAGACGTCGACTCGGGGCACACTGGCCGAGATGGATCTGGTGCCCTACGCGGCCGAGAAAGTGACCGACGAGTTGCTGACCGTCGAGTTGGAAGACGGCACCCGGCTCCGGGCCCAGCTGACCCGTCCCCGCACGCTGGAGCCGGAGAAGCGCTACCCGGTCGTGGTCTACGTCTACGGCGGCCCGGGCGCGCAGGCTGTGCGCGATCACTTCCGCACCAGCTTCCAGCCCTGGCGCGACCTGATGGCCCGCCGCGGCGTGCTGGTCTTCACCCTGGACGGTCGCGGCAGCTTCGGGCGCGGCCGCGAGTTCGAAACCCCGATTCACCGCCGGCTGACCGAGATCGAGCTGGCCGACCAGCTCGCGGGCGTGCGCTGGCTGCGCTCCCGTCCGTTCGTCGACCCCGACCGGATCGGCGTGTTCGGCTGGTCGTACGGAGGCACGATGACGCTGGCCGCCCTGCTGCGCAGCGAGGACCTGTTCTGCTGCGGCGCGGCCGTGGCCCCGGTCACCGACTGGCGCGAGTACGACACGGCCTACACCGAGCGCTACATGCAGCGACCGCGGGACAACGAGGAAGGCTACGAGCAGACCGCGCTGGTGCCGCTCGCGGACCGGCTAGAGGATCCGCTCTTGCTGCTGCACGGCCTGGCCGACGACAACGTGCACTTCGTCAACACGGCGCGCATGGTCGACGCGATCGTAAAGGCCGGGCGCGACTGCGAGCTGTTCGTCTACCCGGGCAAGAGCCACCCGATCCGCGGCCCCGAGCACCGCACCCACGTCTTTTCCAGCATCACGCGCTTTTTCGAGCGGCACCTGTGAGCCTCCAATTGAGGTATCAGACACGCTGAAACGCGGGAGTGACACCGCCGGGCGCGGCGCCGGGTTTTTCGACAGAAACGAGTGATCTCGGGGGACGAGTCGGGGCGAGAATCGGCCGCAGGCGACCGATTCGGGGCGGGGAAAGCCGAGATGTCAGGCAGCAGTCCGGCCGGATGTGCTTCGGCCGGCGAATACCGCCGTTGTCTGTTCTTGGTGTCTGATACCCGGGCTTGGCAGGGGCGGCTTCAGTCCAGCCCGTAGAGCGCGTCGTCTCCGAGCTGCTCCTCGATCGCCAAAAGGCGATTGTACTTGACCACGCGCTCGGAGCGGGACAGCGAGCCGGTCTTGATCTGGCCGGTCGAGCAGCCGACCGCCAAATCGGCGATGAAGTCGTCCGCGGTCTCGCCCGAGCGGTGGGAGATCACCGTCGTGTAGCCGTTGCGCCGCGACAGGTCGATCGCGTCGAGCGTCTCGGAGAGCGTCCCGATCTGGTTGAGCTTGATCAGCACCGAGTTGGCCACCTCGCGCTCCAGCGCGGTCCGGATCCGCCCCACGTTGGTGACCAGCAGGTCGTCGCCGACCAGCTGCGTGTCGCCGCCGATCGCGTCGCTGAGCAGCTTCCAGCCCTCCCAGTCGTCCTCCTCGAACCCGTCCTCGATCGAGATGATCGGATACTTGTCGCACCAGGCGCGGTAGCGCTCCACCACGCCTCCGGCGTCGAGCGGCGCCTTGTCCGGGCCGTCGAGCAGGTAGCCCTCGCCCGGGCGGTGGAACTCGCTGGCGGCGCAGTCCAGCGCCAGGAAGACCTGCTCGCCGGGCCGATAGCCCGCCTGTTCGATCGACTCGACCACCAGATCGAGCACGCTCTCGTTGCTCTCAAGGTCGGGAGCGTAGCCGCCCTCGTCGCCCTTGCCGGTGGACTTGCCCTGCTTTTTGAGCAGCCCGCCCAGCTGGTGGAAGATCTCCGATCCGCAGCGCACGGCCTCGCTCAGGGTCGGCATTCCGCTGGGGACGATCATGAACTCCTGGACCTGCACGTCGTTGTCGGCGTGCGCGCCGCCGTTCAGGATGTTCATCATCGGCACCGGCAGAGTGCGCGCTCCGGCCCCGCCCAGGTAGCGGTAGAGCTCCAGGCCCATCTCGGCGGCCTGGGCGCGCGCCGCGGCCATCGAGACGCCCAGGATCGCGTTGGCTCCCAGCTCGCCCTTGTTCTCCGTACCGTCCAGCTCGATCATGCGCCGGTCCAGGGCGCGCTGATCGACCGCGTCCATCCCGATCACGGCCGGCGCGATCTTCTCGTTGACCGCGGCGACCGCCTTCAGCACGCCCTTGCCGCGGTAGCGCTTCTCGTCGCCGTCCCGCAGCTCCACGGCCTCCAGCTTGCCGGTCGACGCGCCGGACGGGACCTTGGCGCCCGCCACCAGGCCGCTTTCGAGCTCCAGCTCCACCTCGACGGTGGGATTGCCGCGGGAGTCCAGGATCTCCCTGCCCTTGACGGAAATGATGCACGACATGACGTCTCTCCTCGTCGTTGGTTGCACTATTGTGACTCGAGGTGTCGCAGTATAACACCTCTGTTACGAGGACCAACACGACGAGAGGACAAGGAGAGACGAAATGCATCGATTGCAGTGGTTGATTGTGCTGACCGCGACCGCCGCGCTCCTGTTTGCGACGAACTGCGGAGACGACGGCGGCGGCGGTGGAGACGCGGACACGGACGCCGACACCGACGCGGACGCCGACACCGACGCGGACGCCGACACCGACGCGGACGCCGACACCGACGCGGACGCCGACACCGACGCGGACACGGACGCGGACACGGACGCGGACACCGACACCGACACCGACAGCGACAGCGACAGCGACTACGCGAGCAACTTCACCTGCCACGTGGTCGACGATGCGGTCGAGGGCCCCTCGTTCGCCACGGTGGAGGATGTGGACGGCGACGGGCAGCTGGACGTGGTGGTCTCGGTCTTCGGCCCGATGGGCCTGACCGTCAGCCCCGGCCTGGTCAACGTCTACGGCTTCTCCGGCGGCCTGGACAGCTGGTCGCTGACCGACCAGATCGTGACCGAGGACGAGGGGCTGAAGTTTCCCAACGCCGTCTCGTTCCACGATCTGGACGACGACGGAGATCTGGACGCGATCGTGCCGGCCGGTTTCCTCGCCTGCGCGGCCAACCCGCTGGACGGCGGCGACTGCGGCGCGCTGGCCTGGTTCGAGCAGACCGACTCGGGCTGGCAGCGGCACGACATAGTCGAGTTCGGCTCGCAGCTCTACTACCACCACGGCGAGCTGACCGACCTGGACGGCGACGGGATCGACGACCTGGTCACGGTCGGCGAGGCGCGCGTGACCCAGATCTTCCCGCCGGACAGCTACGACCTGCTCGAGGCCTGCTGGTTCCGCGGCACCGACGACGCGGACCGCTTCGAGAGCGAGCCGCGCGTGATCGGCGAGGGGCTGGGCTCGATTCCGACGGTCTACGACATCGACGGGGACGGCGACGACGACGTGCTCAGCGCCGAGTTCTTCGTGGAGGGGATCTACGAGAACGCCTCCTACGCCTGGATGGAGCAGGTCTCCGAGCCCAGCGCCGACGATCCGGCCGGCGTCTGGACGCGGCACGTGATCGCGAACGACGTGGGGCCGGCGATCCAGCTCTCGCTGGTGCCCGACCTCTACGGCGACGACGTGCTGCGCGCAGTCGGATCGAACCACACAAACGTGAACAACGGCGATCCCGAGTCCGCGGTGCACGTCTTCGACATCCCGGCCGATCCGACCGACAGCCCCTGGGAGCGGACCAAGATCTCGGAGGGGATCGTTTCCGTGGCCGGCTCGCAGATGGCGCCCCAGGCCGCGCCCGGCGTGTTCGGCTGGGGCGACGTGGACGGCGACGGCGACATCGACATCGCGCTGAGCGGCGACGGCGACAAGCGGGCGTTCGTGCTCGAGCAGACCGCGCCGGGCGAGTTCTCCACCCACGTGCTGCTCGATCCGTTCGGTCAGGCCGGCGGGATGGAGATCATGGATCTGGACGAGGACGGCAACTTCGAGATCCTGGCCACCAGCTACGAGGAGAATAAGGTCGTGGTCTGCGAGTGGGGCGGCTGAGCCGCGCCGCGGGCGATCCGCAGGCGAAATACCTTTTGTCCTTTGGCCCTTTGCATGCCAACATCCGAGTATGAAGCGGATCCTGATCGTCGACGACGAGGAGTCGATTCGCGTCTCGCTCGAGGCGCTGCTGGCGCGGCACGGCTACCGCGTCTCGAGCGCTTCGGACGCGGACGGGGCGCTGGCCGTCCTCGCCGACGAGGATGTCGACGTGGTCTTCGCCGACGTGCGCATGCCGGGCACGGACGGCATCGAATTGACTCGCGAGATCCGGAGCCGCGAGATCCCGACCACGGTGATCGTGATGTCCGCCTACGGCTCGGTGGACGACGCGATCGAGGCGATGAAGGCCGGCGCCTACGACTACATCACCAAGCCGTTCAAGACCGACGAGGTGATCCTGGCGCTGGCCAAGGCCGAGGAGCGCGAGAGTTTGCGCCGCGAGAACGCGCGGCTCAAGTCAGAGATGGTGCAGCGCCACGACCGCCGTGGGATCGTGGCCCGCTCGCCGGCGATGGATCGCGTCTTCGAGCTGATCTCGAAGGTCGCCGAGGTGCGCTCCACGGTGCTGATCACCGGCGAGAGCGGGACCGGCAAGGAGCTGGTGGCGCGCGCGATTCACGACGCCTCGCCCCACGCCGGCGGCGAGTTCGTCGCGGTCAACTGCGGCGCGATTCCCGAGAACCTGCTGGAGTCGGAGCTGTTCGGTCACGGGCGCGGCGCGTTCACCGACGCGCACTCGAACAAGCCGGGGCTTTTCGAGGAGGCCTCGGGCGGCACGCTGCTGCTCGACGAGGTCGGCGAGCTGCCCTTTCAGCTCCAGGTCAAGCTGCTGCGCACGCTGCAGGAGAGCAAGATCCGGCGTTTGGGCGAGACCAAGGACCGCGAGGTGGACGTGAGGCTGATCGCGGCGACCAACCGCGACCTGGGCGAGCGCGTCGCAGAGGGCGGCTTCCGCGAGGATCTCTACTACCGGCTCAACGTGCTGCCGATTCACCTCCCGCCCCTGCGCGAGCGCCGGGAGGACATCCTCCTGCTGGTCGAGCACTTCCTGGAGCGTTGCAACGAGCGGCTGGACACCGACGTGCACGGAGTCTGCCCCGAGGCGGAGAGGATGCTGCTTTCCTACGACTGGCCGGGCAACGTGCGCGAGCTGGAGAACGTGATCGAGCGGGCGGTGGTGCTGACCGACGGCGAGCGCGTCGTGGCCGACGATCTGCCCGACAGGCTCCAGGAGAGCCGCGACCCGGTGCGCGCCTCGCTGGCCTCGGGCGAGCTGTCGATCAAGAAGACGGTCCGCGTGATCGAGGAGGAGCTGATCCGCCGCGCGCTGGCCGAGACCGGAGGCAACCGCACCGCCGCCTCAAAGATCCTGGAGATCAGCCACCGGGCCCTGCTGTACAAGATCAAGGACTACGGGGTCGAGTGACGAGACCTTCCCGGACGAGGGGTCTCGGGAGGCGCTTCATCCGGCCTGCGTTTTCGACGCCAGCGTCAAGGCGCCGCTATGGCTCTGGCGAACGTGTCCAGGGGTCCGTCGTCGATGATCCAGACCGTCATCTGTTCAGCCCCATGTCAAAAGCTCTCGCGCACGCCCCAGCGTGATGTGGTCCTCTTCGAAGGCGTCGAGGACGACCTTCGCCGCCATTCCGTCCCAAGGCCCGGCAGCGTGCTTTGGGAGATCGGGGTTGAACATCTCCGGAGGGATCAACGAGGGGGAGGCCTCGAACTCGGAGAGGTCCATCCACGGTGCGTGAGTCTGCGATGCGAGCGTGTCTGCTTGCTCGGAATTCAGCACTCCACAGTTCTTCGCGTGCCAGGTGGCTCCCTCGAACGAGAGGCCCCAGTGCTGGGCCATCGCCTCCACGATCTTGCGCGGGTCACGATAAACCTTCTTCGGCAAGGCACTGAACCACGCGGTGGTCTGTTCCCTCGGTGCGAGGAACGCCGGGGCGAAGGCGCGTGCCCGGACTTCGATTGTCCCGGAGAAATTGCCACGACCTTCGGTCCCCCACGAAACCTGGGTGGTGAGGTTCCGCTCTCCGGCGTCGTGCAGGAGATGGCAGAGCTCGTGAGCGAGGGTCGCGCGGGCGGCTCCTGGATGAGAGTATCGGCCGCTCGCCTTGGTCCCGACACTTGCGAACCGGAGCGGCTCGGGCGATCATGGGATCGGGACCGCGCGCCGAGGTGGAGATGGGCTGGATTCGAAAGACTGTCGCTCTGCTGGGCATGATCATCGTGCTGCTGGCCTGCGACAACGCCCTGGTGCTCGGCCCGCCCGGGGATCCGGGCCTGCCGGGGGACGAGACCGAAACCGCCGCGCCCGCCGACGAGGTGGACCCGGAGAGCTGCACGTTCGAAGGGGTGCCGCTCCACGGGAAGGTCCAGGTAGTAGACGCCTTCGCCGATTTCGAGGTCCAGGCAGTGGACGCCTTCCCCGACCTGAAGGTAGAGCTGGTGGACGCCTTTCCCGACGACTGCGGCCAGTGGAAGCTGGTCGAAGCCTTCCCGGACTTCACCGTCCATTTCGTAGAAGCCTTCCCGGACTTCACCATCGAGTACGTGGACGCCTTTCCCGGGGTTCCGTAGAGAGCGCTCGAAGACGAGCGCCGAAGCGCCGGCCAAAAGACCGAGCCGGAGGGCTGATTCCCCGACCGCTGCCCCAAAGCTATTCTGCGTTTCTTCGAGCGGCTTTGAGTTAGAACGGACAGGGCACGAATATCACGGTATTTTTTAGAATCTACATACCAAGCCCAATCCACCTCCATTCTTAAATGCAATTGGGAAAAACCTCATAGATACAGGTAGGTTACCTGGATATTTCTTTGGATCGACGATATGCTTGTGTCCACGAACCCACACATCAACAATTTCCCAAATTTTGAATCCGCCCCAAAGCACAATTCCTCCTATTCCTATTCCAAAAACCGCACCATAATCTAGCACTGAAAACATAGACAGTAATGGGGTAGATAGAAATAAAAGCAACCCTGCCCCTTCGCCGAGAGTAAACACCCATCCGCAATCTTTATAATGTCTATGTATAGCGTGGCCTATTCCAAAGCCCACAACAGATCCGACCAGCCCGCCAAATGCGTAGCGCCCTTTGGAAATATATCCTTGAGAGTACTGATAACGGAGCCACGACAAATATTTTTCTCTCTGTCGGAACGAATTATATTCTGGGCTATTAGTATATTGTGTCTTTTCCGGTTTTGTTTGTGGTTGAGCCTGTTGTTGTTGTGTTTGAATCGGGGGCTGAGTTTGACCTGGGGGCGCCATCTGTGTCGTTCCCGCCTGTGGTTGAGCTGAGCTCTGTTGAAAGCGTTTTATTGCCTTGTTTACTCCGTAGTAAACTGCATTGGTCGCAGCGGAACTGCATTTTTGTAAGCGGCTTCTGTTTGTAGGAATACTAGGAGCAACACTGTTTGCCCTGTCCTGGGCACCTTCGAAGTTTATCCTTTGACCCTTGTAGATAATATAACCTTTCAAATTGACTGTTGAGTGCCCAACCGTGCACCTTTGGTTCATTGAAGTGATTGTAATCGATAAAGAACCAGCATCTATCCCGGCCTTTTCAAATTGAGTATATAGCCACTCTGTATACACCTTGAAGTGCCATGTATCTTGTGCTTGAGTTACTGGAACGGTTTTGGCGCTTGGACCACAACTGCAAAAAAGATACAGAATAGAAATGAAAACTAGTAGCCTAACTGACGTTTTCATGATTTTCCCCTTCTCCCCTTTTAGATCTTTTTAAGATATTGTCACACTGTAGAACTTCTGTCAAGCAGAAAATCAATGAATTCAAAACTTACCCGATCTTCGCGTCAGAGCCCAAGACAAAGGCGATCCTTGATATCAAATCTGAACAAATGAACAGCCCCGCGCCTGCGGATTTTGACAAAATGACAAAAAACGGCCGTTTTGGACCGGTTGCACGGGTCGCGGGACCGGTTCCCCGGGTGATCACCGGCGGGTTCCCGGGTGATCACCGGCGGGTTCCCGGGTGATCACCGGCGGGTTCCCGGGTGATCACCGGCGGGTTCCCGGCTCGTTCGGCTGGTTCCCCGGGTCGATCGACCGGTTGGAAGCTCTGCAACCGGTGCTCCGACCCGGGGTGGAGGGGGTCGGGACCAGGGGTGAAGGGGTTCGGGACCAGGGGTGAAGGGGTTCGGGACCAGGGGTGATCGGGTTCGCGACCAGGGGTGATCGGGTTCGCGACCAGGGAAGCCGCCGCTTCGAGCAGGGGAACCGGTCCGATCCACCCGGCGATCCGGGCCAGAGACCCGGGCTCGGCCTACTGATCCCGACCACGCCGGGCGGCCGCCAGGCCTGGAGCCAACGACACGAAGAACGCGATCCTCGACGACCGCGGGGGCGTCGGCTACACTGCGCTTGCGAGCGGCGGGTTTTGCGATGAGCGAGAGCGATACCAGCGGAAAGCGGCGGTACGATCACGACCTGGTCGTGGTCTCGGACCTGCACCTCGGCGAGGGCCGGCGGCCCGGGTCTCCGCGCTGGTCGCCCACCGAGGACTTCTTCCACGACGAGGCGTTCGCGCGGTTTCTTTCACACCTGCACGAGCGCTACGCCGAGGATCCGTCGCGGCTGGTGCTGGTGATCAACGGCGATCTGCTGGATTTACTGACGGTCACCCGGGTGCCTGATCCCGCGGAGGCGCGGCGGCGGGGCTTTCGCGTCAGCTCGGACGAGCGCAAGTTCGGGCTCGATCCCAGCGAGAAGAAGTCGGTGTTCAAGCTGGACGTGATCGTCGAGGGCCACCCGCGCTTCTTCGACGCGCTGGCCCGCTTCGTCGCCGCCGGATACCGGGTGGAGATCCTGCGCGGCAACCACGACCTGGAGCTGTATTTCCCGAGCGTGCGCGAGCGGCTGCTGGAGGTCCTCTCCGAGCGCGAGGGCGGTCCCGACCCGGAGACGGTACGCCGACGCGTGCGCATCCACCAGTGGTTCTACCTGGAGTCGGGGCGCGTCTTCATCGAGCACGGCAACCAGTACGACACCACCAACTCGATCCGATACCCGCTCAGGCCGTTGTTCGCCAAGCGACGCTGGTGGCGCCGCGACGGCGACGGCGAGGCCGGCGAGGGCGACGGGGACAAGGCGGTGCTGGACTACCCGCTGGGGTCGATCTTCGTGCGCTTCTTCTACAACCGCGTTCGGCGTCTCGACCCGCACGCGCCGCGCCTGTTGTCGTTCGACCAGTACATGCGTTTCATCAGGCGCTACAACCTGTTCGATGTCTGGCGCGTCATGCGCGATCACTATCCCCACTTCGTGGCCGCGCTCGGCTCCTCGGCGACCACGGGCAGCTCGCGGTCGAGCGAAGAGGCGGATCTGCGCCAGGAGGCCGATTTCGTGCGGCTGGAGCAGGAGAGCGAGGGCGGCGGCATCTACCGCCGGCTCAACGAGCTGAAGATCCATCCGGCGGCGGCCAGCAAGCCGGCGGTGGTGCGCAAGATGATCGAGCCGCTGGCGCGGCGGGCGGCCTGGTTCGCCCTGTACGCCTTCATCGCGCTGACCCTCTGGTTTCTCGTTTTCCAGCTGATCCAGGCGATCCCCTGGGTCGCGGCCAACGTGGTGCTGATGTCGCTGTTCGTGGTGATCACGCTCGCGGCCGCGGGCTGGGCATGGTTGCACCTCGATCGCAAGCTGCGCCGCCGCCGGCAGGCCGACGTGCTCAACTGCGCGAAGAGGGCGGAGAAGATCGGCGAGCTGCTCGACGTGCCGCTGGTGCTGATGGGGCACACGCACACCGTGGATCACCGTGTTCTGCGCGGGGGAGCCGTCACCTACGCCAACAGCGGGACCTGGACCTCCGTGGCCAACCCCTGGAACCGCCTGATGAGGGACGCCAGGAAGCTGACCTTCCTGACGGTCGAGGGGGACGAGGTCGAGCTGAAGCGCTGGAACGACGACGCCTGTCGCGTCGACGAGGTGCCGCTTTTCTTCGTCGAAGAGGAGGAGGTGTCTCCGGCGGAGGAGAGCGCCGTGGCACGGGGAGAGCTGGAGCCGGTAGTCGGCGACGGCGAGGAGGACGGCGCGCTCGAGCCGGAGGAAGGCGAGGAGCACGGGCTGACTCCGATCGAGGAGGAGCACGTCCCGCCGGACCGGGACTCGACCGTGGTCTGAAGTCGAAAGCCGACGGCGAGGATGCTCGGCGTCGTCGGGGTTGATATCAGATACTCGGCGGCTCTCAGGGGAAATCCCAAGATAGCGCGGGCTCTCTCCGCGGCGGAGCGGATCGGCTTTTCCGTGATCTCCGTCGCCGAGCTGTTGGACGGGTTCGCCAGAGGCGGTCGCGAGTCGAAAAACCGCGACGAGCTGAAGTCGTTTTTGATTCGCCCCGCGTGACCCTCTTCGGAATAGACGAGCACACCGCCGAGCACCATGCGACGATCATCTGGAGAGGTCCCGGCGGGCTATTCGATCGGGGTGACGTTGCGCAGCTGCATGCCGGTCATGTCGGAGTAGGTGTAGGGGTGGATCCCGATCGGCACCTCGACCACGTCGTATGTCTCGGGGTCGACCTTGTAGGCGGCGTTGGAGTTCTTGCCCACGGTCCAGACGTAGCCGTCGTAGTCGATCGCGACACCCACCATCTCGGGCTCGCCGGCGGTCGAGATCGGCCCGCGCCAGGTCTCGGTGACGGTCTCCTCGTCGACGCGCAGCAGGTCTCCGCCGGTGCTGGCAACCCAGACGCTGCCGGCGCCGTCGACCGCGATCCCACGGTGGAAGTCGGCCAGGCCCGTGCTGAAGAAGTCGTTGATCTGGGTCACCGGGTCGAAGCGCGAGACGCAGCCGCCCCCGGCCATGGTGTTGGTGCCCGAGGTCCAGATCCGGCCCTGTGAGTCCACGGAGATTCCGTACCCGCAGTGAACGTTGTGCGTCTCGTGTTCGTTGAGATTGTCGAGGCTGATTCGCTCGATCTTGCACAGACCGATCGTGCAGCCCATCGCCACGGTCCAGAAGTTGCCGTTGCCGTCGATCGCGCCGCCGTAGTGCGAGATGCCGGTCGCGGCCTGGTTAAGGATCTCGCCGCCGTCTCCGTCCAGCTGGTAGACCGTCTTGTTCAAAAACGCGCCGATGTAGACGTGACCGCCCTCGCCGGTCTCCTCGTCCTCCTCGCCGTCCCAGGCCGTGGCGCGCGCTCCGATCGCGGCTCCGTCGGTCAGCTCGGTGTACCACGCCATGCACTCGTCCTCGCCGAACGGCAGCACGTCGTCCGGTCCGAACGAGGTCTCGATCGTGCCGCTCTCGTCGCTGTCGATGCACTCGTAGATGTCGGCGATGAACTTGGTCACCGAAGACGGGCCGGCCGGGTCGCGGTTGGTGACCACCATGTCGCCGTGCAGGTTGACCGAGGTACGCGAGGGATCGCAGCTCGAATAGGGGCAGGTCTTGTAGCGGGCCACCTCCTCGCCGTTGATCGTGCAGACTTTCGACAACGTGCTCTCCCCGGTGTTGGCGATCCAGATGAACGACTGCACGTCGCCGGGGCACATGTTGTCCCCGTCGGAATCGGAGTCCGAGTCGGCGTCGCTGTCGGCGTCGGAGTCGCTGTCGGCGTCGGCGTCGGAATCCGCGTCGGCGTCCGCGTCGGCGTCGGCCGTGCCGTGGTCGTCGTCGGCGCTGCTGCATGCCGCGCCGTCCCAGACCGCGAGCGCCGCCAGCAATGCCAACGCTGCCCGTGAGATGATTCGATTGTATTTCATCAGTTGGCTCCCTTCTTCAGCGATTTGTCGATACCGCAAATCGATTGTACCAGATTATGGCCAGGCAGGCTGGCGGCGGGTTGATGCCCGGTCGATTTGGCTCTATAGAGCGCACGAGGTCGAAAGGAGAGTCACATGGTTCAGGTCACGCAGGTCGAAAAGCAGCAGTGCAGCACCGGTCTCGAGCAGCCCGTGGCGGTGATGCTGGCCTACATGTTCGGCTGGATCAGCGGTCTGATCTTCTTCCTGGTCGAAAAGCAGAACCGCTTCGTGCGCTTTTCCGCGATGCAGTCGATCCTGATAAACGGCGTGCTGCTGGCGGTCGTGATAGTGCTGAGCATCCTGAGCATGATTCCATTTTTGGGAATGCTGTTCGGCCTGATCAACCTGTTGTTGATCGCCGGCGCGATTACGGGGATCGTGTTTTTGATCGTCTTCGCCTGGCAGGACAAGAAGGTCTCCCTCCCGGTGCTGGGCGAGATGGCCGAGAAGTGGAGCGCCGGGCCTCCGGCGGCCTGAGGCCGGCGGGACGACAGATCGTCTCGCCCGCGTCCGCTTTTGCATTTCTTCTGCAGAGACTGTATCGCAGGAGACAGCGGGGGCCGTCGCGGGGACCGGCTCGCCGATAAAAAGGAGATTTTGAGATGCGACGTATCATCGGGATGGCGCTTTGTATTTTCCTCGCCTCGGGCCTGTGCGCCTGCGGCGAGAGCGGCAGCGGCTCCGGCTCCGACGCCGACACGGACACCGACACGGACACCGACACGGATACCGACGCCGATGCTGATGCCGATACCGACACGGACACCGACACCGATTCCGACGGAGACTGTACGCCGGTGGAGGAGGCGGCGCTCGACCACGGCGAGGCCGTCGCGCTGACGGTCGACGTCAGCGCGGGCAGTGACCTGGTGACCCTCGGCTGCGAGGAGGAGGCCGGCGGTGCCGACAGTATCGTCTCGCTCGAGCTGGCTCAGCAGGGAGACCTGGTGGTGACCACCGACTCCGCCAATCACATCTTCGCCCTCTTCCCCGGCGGCGAGACCGAGAACGCCTGCCCCGCGACCGCGGACGAGCTGGATTGCTTCGACCCCTACTACGACGGAAGGTACCTGGTCTTCTCCGGCGCGCCCGCCGGAGAGGTGTTGCTGGTGGTCTCGGAGTTTGCGCCCGACGCGGCGGGAGAGGACACCTTCAGCGCGGCGCTCTATCCGCCCGGAGGCGAGATCTGCAACAACGGCGCGGACGACGACGGCGACGGCGACTCGGACTGCGGCGACGCCGACTGCGCGGATGTTCCTTTCTGCGCCGACGAGGTCTGCGACAACGGTGAGGACGACGACCTGGACGGGCTGGTCGACTGCCTCGACCACGAGTGCGTGGGCAGCGAGGCCTGCACCGGAGGGGACTGCGCGGCCGACACCGAGATGGGCGTGCTGGCGGTCGAGCAGAGCCACCCGATCGAGGGCATCGACACCTCGACCAGCAGCGACGATCACGAGCAGACGTGCAACTCCGGCGGCGGAGCGGAGCACGTGGTCTCCTTCGCCCTGGATCAGCTGGCAGACGTGACGCTGACCTTCGAGCAGCAGGCGGCTGGAGATCACGCCGTGGGCTTCTACTTCGAGGGCGGGCCCGGCTCGGGCTGCACCTCGCACGAGTCGTTCTGCATCCTGCCGGACAGCGCCTCGCTTGCGGGTTTGCTGAGCGGCGATCCGCTGCCTGCGGGCACCTACTTTCTGGTGTTCGAGGCCGCGGGAGCGGGCGGCGCGGTGACCGCCGGCCTCGAGGTGGCGCTGGTCTGTCCCGACGGCCAGCACGTGGAGGGCGCCGAGTGCGTCTGGGACACCTGCGACTACCTCGAGTGCGACCAGCTCAACATGAGCTGCGACGACACGCCGGAGCCTTCGGTCTGCGACACCTGCCTCGACGGCCACGAGCCGGCTCCCAGCGAGGAGTACTGCCACGTGGAGGGCGCGGGCTACGGCGATCCCTGCGAGAAGCCGGCCGACTGCCCCGGCACCGGCTCTCTCGACATGGAGATCTACTGCGACCTGTCCGGCACCGGAGGCTACTGCTTCTCGGCCTTCGCTCCCGAGTGCGAGACCGCCGGCGAGCCTTGCAGCGGAGATCCGGACAGCGTCTGCGCCGTGGTTCCGGGGCTGTTCGGCGACATGCCGCAGTGCGGCGCGGCCTGCGGCGAAGACGGCGACTGCCGGCCGGGCTACTTCTGCGATCCCGACTGGCTGGGATCGGGCGAGTCGGCCTGCGCTCCGATCACCGACTGCTCGACCAGCGGCTGCAACGATCCCGGCGAGACCCTGATCTGCGGCGATGACGGACAGTGCTGGATCGACGGCTGCACGGGGAACCCGTGCGCCGGCGTGGTCAACAGCACCGAGACCTGTCTCAACGAGGGCGACGGCTATGCTTGCGAGTGTCTGCCGGGCCATGTCTGGAACGACGTCGATGCCTGCGAGGAGTGGCCGTGCCCGGCCACCGACCTGGGCGCGTTCGACGGCACTCCGATCGAGGAGTCGGTCGACACCTGCGACGGGACGACCGACTACGGCAACGAGAGCGTGGAGTGCACCGGGTACTCCGCGGAGGGCGAGGAGCTGCTCTTCTCGTTGGAGGTGCCGGCCGGGGAGACGATCACGGTCAGCGAGACGCCGACCGGCAGCAACGACCAGGACTCGTCGCTGTACTTGATTCCAATCTGCGAGGACATCGACGGAGACCAGTGCCTGGCCGGCGCCGACGATACCTACGAGGGCGAGGCCGAGACGCTGGACTGGGAGAACACGGCCTCCGAGCCGCAGACCGTCTACATAGTCGTGGACGCCTTCTCCGGTTGCGGTCCGGTCGATCTGCTCGTGGAGTGATCAGTGTCCGAGATCGGCCCGGCACGTCTTTCGACACACCTGCAACATATGCTTTGGAATTTGCTCCCCGTCCGTTATTATTGACACGTGCTGGAAAGCGATTTCATCGTGAGCACGCCCCCCGGAGAGCTGGGAGAGGAGCTGATGCGCCTCCGCCTGGCGCTCGATCGGGAGATTCCTCCCAAGGACGAGCGCCGCAACCTGCTGCTCGCCAGCTGGAACCTGCGCGCGATGGAGGGCTTGACGTACAAGTGGCGCTCCGAGCCCGGCGATTCTCCTCCTCGCGACGTGTACGCCATTCGTTGCATCGCCGAGATGCTTTCGCGTTTCGACGTCGTGGCGCTGCAGGGAGTGCGCGGGGATCGCTCTGCGCTCGACGCCGTCAACCGGGTGCTCGGCTCGCACCGCTGGGACTATTTCCTCACCGGTCCGGGTCCGGTCGAGCTCGGTGCGTCGCGGACCGCGCTGCTGTTCGATCGGCGGCGGATCAATCCCTCGGGGATGGCCTGCGAGCTGGTCTCGATTCCCGGCGATTCGATGCCCTGGGACGCCTTCGTCCGCCAGTTCGCGGTCACACCGTTCGCCGCCTCTTTTCACCGGGCGGGCTTACCGTTCATCGTGCTGTCCGCTCCGCTTCGTTATCGCGGCGTCGGCGACGGGAGCAGGGAGGATGCGGAGCGGGTCGCGGGCTGGATCGCCGAGTGGGCGCGCGACGAGAGAGCCGCCGGGCACGGGCTGTTCCTGGTCGGCGAGCTCGGCGAGCGATGCGCCGGAGAGCCGGTCTACGATGCCCTGGCGACCCGCGGCCTCGCGGTGCCCGGGCAGCTCTGCCGAGCGCCCCGCCTGCTCGCCGACGACAAAGAGCGCGAGTCGGACTACCGGCAGATCGCCTGGTTCCGGCCGGAGCCGGACGGACCGCCGGCGCGTTTCGCCCTGGCCGGTTGCGGCACGTTCGATTTCTCCGAGCGGGTGATGCTCGATCTGGGCGAAAGCGAGCTGGCGGCGCGCATCTCCGATCACCTGCCGCTCTGGGTCGAGCTGAGGCTCGAGTCGGAATTATCCGATTGACAGCCGGCGCTTCGACGCGCTTACCTTGCTCGTGAGAGGGGTGGTGTACCCGGAGGTGATGATGGACGAGATCGTGCAGATTCCCGAGCCGTCGAGGAGGATTCTGTTCGTCGACGACGACAAGCTGGTGTCTCGCGCCTTTGCGCGGGAGGTGGAGCGCAACACCGACTACGTGGTGACCGTCTCCTCCTCGGGAGAGGAGGCGTTGAAGGAGGTCGACGAGCGACCGCACGCTATCGTTTTTTCCGATTACAAGATGCCTGGGATGGACGGCATCGAGCTGCTCGAGAAGGTGCGTTCCCGCGCGCCGGACACGATCAGGATCCTGGTTTCGGGAAAGGCGGACTTCCAGACCGCGGTCGAGGTGATCAACCGCGTGGGGCTGTTCAACTTCGTGCTCAAGCCGTGGGATCCCACAGAGCTGAAGACCACGGTCGAGCGCGCGATGAAGCACTACCAACTCATCTACGAGAACCGATACCTGACCGCCCAGCTGGCCGACAAGGTGGGCCAGCTGGGACGCCTGACCACCTCGCTGGAGGAGGAGGTGCAGCGGCGGACCACCAGCCTGCTGCTGGGCCTGATCAACTCGCTGGACCTCAGGGACACCGAGACCCAGACCCACTCCTGGCGCGTCTCGCTCTACTCGCGCCGGATCGCCGAGGAGATGAAGATCGAAGGCGACGAGCTGCTCGAGATAGAGCGCGGCGCGCTGTTGCACGACATCGGCAAGATCGGCGTCTCGGACACGATCCTGCTCAAGCCGGGCAAGCTGACCGACGAGGAGTGGGAGGCGATGAGACGGCACGCCGAGTACGGCTATCGCATCCTCGAGGGGATCGATTTTCTCGGCAACGCCCGCCGACTCGTGTACGAGCACCACGAGCGCTGGGACGGGACCGGCTACCCCCGGAAGCTGAAGGGCGAGGAGATCTACCTGGGAGCCAGGATCTTCGCCGTGGTCGACACCTACGACGCGATGACCACCGATCGGCCCTACCGCAAGGCGCTGCCGCACGAGGTCGCGGACGAGGAGATCGCCAAGATGCGAGGCTCGCAGTTCGATCCCGAGGTGGTCGATGTCTGGCGGCGCATTCCGCGTTTGGACCTCGAGAAGCTGCGGATCGAGGCGAAGAGGGGCAGGAGCATCGCACCTTTGTAGTACCTCGCCTGGGCGACCTCCGACAGGTGGGGGCGGTTGCGGCACGGGTCGGCGCCGGGCTGTGTGCGGTATCCGCACTATTTTTCGGTTGTGCGGAAACCGCACATGTTCTATTCATCCAGCGATAGCCTGCCGGAGGAGGCGATGTCGGTCGGCACGCTGATCATCGAGGACGACGCATCGTACGCAAAGGTGCTGGCACGCATCGTGCGCGAGGAGGGGTTGCTGCCGTACGTCGCGGCCACGGCCGAGGAGGGCCTGGAGATGCTGGCCGAGGTCAGGCCGGCGCTGGCGCTGGTGGACATCCAGCTTCCCGGGATCAGCGGAATCGAGGCGATCGGCAGGATCGCCCGGCGCGAGCCCAACGCGGTCTGCATCGTGATAAGCGGCCTGGTCACCGTGCGCCGGGCGGTGGAG
The DNA here is from genome assembly GCA_046484285.1 of Polyangia bacterium. Lineage (GTDB taxonomy): Bacteria > Myxococcota_A > Polyangia > JAAYKL01 > JAAYKL01 > CAZHCG01. The sequence goes on along the minus strand of JAWOBP010000007.1, from coordinate 29,005 downwards.
GCGATGCGGGCCGGAGCTTTCGATGTCATCGAGAAAACCTCGGAGATAGACGAGGTCCACCTCAGGTTGCGACGGGCGATGGAGATGGCGGATCTGCGCCGCCGGATCGTCTACCTCGAGCAACGGGATCGCCATCTGGACGAGCTCGTGGGCGAGTCGGACGGAATGCAGCAGGTGCGCCGCCGGATCGAGGAGGTGGCCACCGCGCCGCGCAGCACCGTGCTCGTCACAGGCGAGACCGGGACCGGAAAAGAGCTGGTGGCCCGCGCCATCCATCGACTCTCAGAGCGTCGCACCCATCCGATGGTCACGATCAACTGCGCCGCGGTGCCGGACAACCTGCTGGAAAGCGAGTTCTTCGGCCACGAGCGCGGCGCCTTCACCGGCGCGGACCGGGCCCATCCCGGCCTGGTCGAGACCGCGCATCGAGGCACCCTGTTTCTCGACGAGATCGGAGAGCTGGACCTGCGGCTCCAGGCCAAGCTGCTGCGCGTGCTCGAGGAGAGGCGCTTCAAGCGCCTCGGCGGAGTGAAGGAGATCCAGGTCGACATCCGGTTGATCGCCGCGACCAACAAGAACCTCGCCGAGAGGGTGGAGGCGGGCCGGTTCCGCGAGGATCTGCTCTACCGGGTCAACGTGTTCGAGATCCGCGTTCCCCCGCTGCGCGAGCGCGGCGACGACATGCTGCTGTTGGCTCGACACTTCGTCAGGGAGCTGTCTCGCGAGATGGGCAAGCGGATCGTCGGCTTCGACGAGCGCGCCGAGCAGGTTTTGAGAGCTCACGAATTTCCCGGCAACGTGCGCCAGCTTCGCAACCTCGTCGAGCAGGCGATCATCCTGGCGCGCGGCGATCGGCTCACAGCCGATCTGCTGGGCGGACGTTCTCCGGACGAGGCGCCCGCAGGCCTCGCGCCGCGACCCGCCGGCGGATCGCGCGAGCCTTCGGAACCGGCATCGAGGGATGCTCCGTTGCCGCTGGAGGAGGTGGTGCGGCTGCTGCGCGAGCGCGAAAAGGAGCTGCTTCGCTTCGAGCAGCGCGTGGTTCGAAGGGCGCTTTCGGAGGCGGGCGGCAACCAGACCCGCGCGGCCGAGCTGTTGGGCGTCAGCCGCTATGCGCTGAGAAGAACGCTGAGGCGCCTGGAAGACAAGCTGGGATAGCTCCTCTCTCGTAACCGCCATCAATAACAGGTTTTTTTGAGCTCCCGCCCCGGCTTCCCGCTCCTTTTCGTGCGGCATCCGCACGGCAGGCTTCCTGGATCGACAGTTGCAGTTCAACAGTGCCGAAAGAACGCGCGGCCGGGTCGCGCAGCCGAGGAGGCGCTGGAGATGTCGATTGCAGGACGAAAAATCTCGACGATCGGAGCCGCCGTCCTGTCGGCGGCGATCCTGTTTGCCGAAAGCGCTGCCGCCTTCACCGTCTGCGAGGCGCGAGACGGCCGCAACGCCCACTGGAAGCGGGACGAGGTGCGCGTGGTTCTCGATTACACCCTGACCCGCATCGGGGAGATGGACAGAGTCGAGCAGGTGCTGACCGAGGCGTTCGAGACCTGGATCGTCGAGGCCGAGTTGCCGCTCGACTTCACGCTCGTGCGCGGGAGCTGCCTCGCGGGCGGCTCTGATGCCCACGGCGAGAGGACGAACTGCATAACGGCCCGCTCGGCGGGCGTGGAGCCGGATCAGGACGTCGGCGCCACCGCCTTCGTCTCGTACGTCTACGAGACCGGCGAGATCGTCGACGGCGACATCGTGCTGTTCGCCAAGCAGGGAGAGTGGGACCTGGGCGACGGCGACGGAGAGATCGTGTTGCGGGACGTGGCGCTCCACGAGGTCGGTCACCTGCTGGGCCTGCGTCACTCCGAGATAGAGGCGGCGCGGATGTATCCGCTGCTCGAGACCGGCTCGAGCGACGCCGAATCGGCCCTCCATGCGGACGACCTGGCCGGCGCGGAGCTGCTCTACGGGAGCGCGACGTCCGAGCTGGAGAGCGCGGGCTGCGGATGGCGCTGCGCGATCGCGGACGGGTCGCCGGAGGGCGCCGCCGAAGGCACCGTGCCGTTCGTCGCGCTGGCGGCCCTGCTGCTGCTCGCATCGCGCGCCCGGCGTTGCAAGTAGCGGGGCGCCAGGCGCGGGCGCTCGCTCGGAGCCAACCGGAATCCTTCAGGAAAAGAGCAATCGCTCGATCGCCGCGGACAGCTGGGATCTGCTCTGCCGCGGTCGCAGCAGGTAATCGACCTCCGCCTCGTTGACCGCGCGGGCGGCGAGATCCGTGTCGACGCGATCGGCGGCGAGCACGCGGCGCACCGACGGGAAGCGCTCGCGGGCCCAGGCGAACAGCTCGATCACGGCGGAGTCGTTTCCGCCTCCGGCGGGCAGGACCAGCATCGCCACCGGCAGGTCGTGCAGCGCCGCGCGGACCTGCTCGGCGTCCGCGACGGCGCGGATTTCCAGCTGGCAGGACCGCAGCGCCTCGCCGATTTCCCCGCTCGCCTCCTCTTCGCCGAGCACGACCGCCAGCGGGCAGCCGGTCAGCGCTTCGTCGGCCAGGATGCGGTCCCCGCCCATCATCTGCGCTCCGGTACAGGTCTGCAGCGCCTGGAAGCGCAAATCCTCGGGCGACTGGCGCACGCCCGCGGGACGGCAGGCCACGCCGAAGCTGAAGGTGATCGTAATCGGCTGCTCCAGGTTGCCGAGCTCGACCCCGGACAGCACCCGCCGCAGGCGGCGGCCCACGGCGGTGGCCGCGCCGCGAGGAGTATCCGGAAGAACCACAGCGAAGGTGAAGTCTCCGTGACGCGCGATGCAGTCGCGGCTGCGCAGCTCGCCCTCGACCACGCGCGCGATTCCGCGCAGCACGCCGTCGGCCAGCTTGCGGCCCCGCCGCTCGATCAGGCGATCGAAGCGGTCGGGAACGAAGGCCAGCAGCGAGAGCGGGGTGTTGTCGCGGTAGGAGGCGACCGACTCGCCCACCAGCCGGCGGTTCAGGTACCCGCTCGCCGGCAGGCCGGTCAGCGGGTCCGTGTCTCCCTCGAGCTGGCGGACGTAGCCCGTCGATTCCAGCGCGCGGCGCTTGCCGTCGTCGGCGATCATTCCGGTCAGAGCGCCGATCAGCGCGTCGATGTCGTCCGACTTGGCGTGGAGCCCGGCGGTTCCCGCGTTGATGCAGCGAGACAGCAGCGCCGGAGAGTAGTGCTCGCCGACGATCAGCACCGGAGGCGCGTTCTCCCCGTGCAGGCGCCGGATCTCCTCACAGATCTCGATTCCGTCGCAGTTGGGCAGGTCGTAGTCCAGCAACGCGGCGTCCACCTCCAGCTCGGCGAGGATTTGCAGCGCCTCCGCCTCGCTGCGCGAGACCACGATGTTGAACCCGGCGCCGGTCAGCCGCCGGCGCGCGCTGTTGGCGAAACCCGTGTCGCCGCTGAGCAGCAGCACCGTGGTCACGAACGTCGGCTCGAGGGCCGGGTTGGGATTCAATTCGAGGGATTGATGGCACATTTTTGTTATCCCCTTTCCGGCCGGTGCCGGTCCGATCCGCGCCGGTTGCCTGGATGGGGATGCAAGCGGAGTGCCAAGCGGCACGCCGGCTGGCAGCATTCTTGCAAGCCGTTTTGGGGGTGCGGGAACCTGCGGTATCTTGTGGCAGGGAGCCGCTTCGATCGGGAGGTTTGCAGATGAGCGAGAGATTCTGTTTCATCGGAAATCCGGGACCGCACAAGAGCGAGATGCTGGAGATCCTCAGGTCGGCGGGGCTGCATCCCACCCGTGTCGAGCCGTCGGCGGAGGGGATCGAGGAGCTGCTGGCCGAGCCTCCGGCGGCGGTGGCGATCGGCGCCGACGTGGACAACCGGGCGGCGTTGATCGTCGGGCTCCGCGAGCGATCGGCGCTCGACGGCGTGCCGCTGCTGGCGCGCGTCCCGGAGCCGGACTCGAATCTCGTGGAGGCGGCCTTCCTGGACGGCGCGGACGACGTGCTGATAGACGGAGCGATCGCCCAGTTCTCCGCGCTGGTCTCGCAGATCTCCGACCGGGACAGCTGGGATGCCGTGCGTGCGCCCGCCGGGATGGTGCTGCTCGCCGACGCGGATCGCAAAGAGCGGATCAGGCTGGGGCACGTGCTGCGCCGCAACGGCTTCGACCTTCGCTTCGCGGCCTCGACCTCCGAGCTGGAGAGCTGGTTGAGCGAGGAGGATGAGCCGCGTGCGGTGGTCGCCTCGGCTGAGTTGCCCGGCGGATCGCTGGCGGAGGTCTTCACGCGGGTCGCGGGCGAGCGCCGCAGCCGTTCGCCGTGGGTGGTCGTCAACGCCGTCGAGGAGGTTCGCGATGCGATCGCGGAAAGGAGCGGAGAGTCGCTGCGGGTCGTTTTCGACAGCGGCAGGAGTGCCGAGCGGATCACCTTTTTGATGAACGAGCTGTTGGCGCCGGAGCCCCAGCGCGAGCGCAGGACTCCGCGACTGCTGTACGAGACGCTGGTGACTTTCGTCCACGAGGAATCGATGGCGCACTTTTTCGGACACTCCTACAACGTGAATCTCGGCGGACTGTTCATCCGCACGTTGACTCCGCCGCCCAGCCAGAGCCGGATCGAGATCCGCTTTCGACCGCCCTGCGGCCGCGGCGCCGTGGTGGGTGTGGCCCAGGTGGTGTGGCGCCGCGAGTTCGCGGCCGCCGAGGGACCGGCCTCTCCGCCCGGAGTGGGTGTGCAGTTCGTCGAGTGGTCTCCGGCCGACTCGGCCGGCTACGAGGGCGGTTACAACTCGCTTTTGGAGATGCACGGAGTCGAGACCCGCGCCCCGGCCGCGAGCGACATGCCGACCGCCTACCCGCCGCGACCGCCGTACTACACTGCTTGACGATCAGCGGAAACGGTAGGCGAGGCCCAGCTCGAACGCAAGCGAGCTGTGGTGCGCGTCGAGCCGCAGGTGGCTCGCGCCGCGGTGCTCGGTCCACGACGGTCCCCAGGGGTTGATCATCATGATCTCGAGCTGAGAGGTGACGAACAGGTTCTCGTCCACCTGCAGGTCGCAGCCGGCGAAGAGGGGAAAGCCGAGGTAGGGTCGGTGCAGCTTCTCCTCGTAGTACGCGCCGAGCCCCACCCCCAGCCAGGGTTCCACCGAGAGGAAGGGGTCGCCGTCGAGCTCGATCTCCAGTCGGTAGCGGGGCATCGCCGCGACTCCGAAAAAGGGGCCCGGAGCGCTGGCTCTGGCCGTGAGTCGAACGCCGGCGTTGCCGGGGCCGGCCGCGAAGCCGAAGCCGATCGCCAGCCCGCCGGTGAACGTCTGGCGGTGGAAGACATCTTCGTTTTCGGTGCTGGTCGCGCCCGATCTGGCGTCCACGATCGCGGTCTGGCCGCCGTGGTAGGCGTATCCGATCCGAGCGCCGGCGTACCCCGCGCCGTCTCCGCTCGAGACCATCGCCGGAAGAAAGGCGCACAGCAAGACGGCGACAGCGCTTGCCGCCGATCGAGCGCGCTGGTGGCAGCGGGGGAGCATCCAGGAAATCATACCCCGGACGCCGTCCGGGAAAAAGTTCTCGGAGGCGAAAATCCCGTCGCCCCTGCGGAGGCGGGGATCCACGCCAAAGCATTACGGGCCTCGAAGAGAGAGTCGCCGGTTCGTGAAACAGACGCCATTTTGACTTGTCTCGACATTCATTATGGTATTTTTTTGTACAGTGAAATTCGAATCCGATCCCGTAAAGAGCGCCACGAACAAAGACAAGCACGGGATCGATCCAGGACGGTCGACGAGGCGAGCTTCCTCGTCATCGGCCGGATCTCGAACAAGCACCCGTCCGCCGTGATCGCGTATCGCGTACACGTACCGCGTAGGCGGAATACGTTTCATCTCGGTGCGCCGGTCACGCAAGGAGGAGGTGGCCCTCGTATCTGACAGCCTATCTTTTTCGCAAGCTTCTGACGGTCACGATGGGCCCCGCAATGAGCATCACGCAGCCGGCGATCAGGTACATGTAGACGTCTTGCTGCATTTCGGCATAGAGCACGGCCCGTTCGGGGTTGTCCGGATCGACCAGGCAGCGCTGGTTCGAGCGGCGCCTGACCTGCGCCACCTCGTCCTCGGGCGAGATGGTCAGATCCTCGTCCTTGAAGCCGAAGCGGGTGCCCCGGTAAGACTGATCGCCGAACTCGTAGCGGTAGGCGGCATTCACATCATAGATCCGGGAAGGGTTGCTGCCACCCGAGAGGTGGGAGTCGATCGCCAGCGTCTCGATCTCGGCAGACACCTCCTGCCAGCGAGCCGTTTCCAGGTAGAGCTGCAGCGCGCCGTAGTGGGTGGCCAGCACGTAGATGCCGCCCCCGAGCAGCAGCGCGCCCACCAGTGCTATCTGGTACCGTTTCGCGAACATCACGCCTACCTGACCCTGCCGGGCCGCCGCCCGGAGCTCTCGCTACACCGGCGACAGCGAATCAGGAGCTTTTCCATCAGGCCAACACGGGCCTTTCAGCGAGAACGATGTTCTCTACTGGATGGTGCGCTGAGAACATAACGGATTTTGTGGTAAGATTCTACCGTCTTTCATCTTGTGCATGCTGGCTCGGCGTCGTCGAGCGGGAGGATGATGATGAGCGAAAAGATGGGTCTGGTTTCGATTTTGCTGGTAGCGGCGTTGGCGCTTTGCTGCTCTCCGGCAGACAGGGGCGGCGGCGGCGAGGGGGACGCGGATGCCGACACGGACGGCGACACGGACAGCGACAGCGACGACCCGGTCGGCGAGGAGTGTGATCCGGGCGAGGTGTGGTGCTTCGAGAACTGGGTGGCGCAGTGCGACGAGGACGGTCAGGGGTGGACCAAGCTGGAAGACTGCGGGGAGCAGGGGCTGCTCTGCGCGGCCGGCGAGTGCGAGGATATCAGCATGGAGTGCGCCGGGGCGATCAACCAGCGCTCCTACATCGGCTGCGAGTACTGGGGTGTCACGCTGGCCAACGGCGTCGATCCGTTGAGCTTTTTCTACGCGATCGCAATCGCCAACGCCGGCCAGGACCAGGCCGGAGTGGAGATCAGCGACGGCGGCTCGATCAACCATTCCTACGATGTGGAGCCCGGCGACCTGAAGGTCGTGACCCTGCCCTGGAAGAGCGCGATCAAGTCGCCCAGAGACATTGATACCCAGGAGCACGCCACACGCAAGGTGGCCAACGCGGCCTACCACATCGTCTCGGATCGGCCGGTCACGGTCTACCAGTTCAGCCCGTTGCACTACATGCACGATCCCGGATACACCGAGCCGATCTACTCCCACACCAACGACGCCTCGCTGCTGTTGCCCGTCCACGTCTACCGCGACGAGTACATCGCGGTCTCGCGCGCAACGCTCGAGGTGCAGGACTACTCCACGACGGTCAGCTCCAACCCCGGCTACGTCGCGATCGTCGGTCCGGAGGACGGGGCGACGACCGTCGAGATCACCACATCCTCTCACACCGAGGCTTCCGACGACGTCTCGATCGCGCCGTACGACGCGCACTCGCCCGGCGACAGCTTCCAGGTGACCGTCGAGCCGTACGAGGTGTTCCAGCTGCTGTCCGCCGCGGAGCCGGGCTGCACCGGCGGCACCACCTGCGCCTCCTACTACACCTGCTGCGACACGCCTCCGGACTACGACCTGACCGGGACCGAGATCCGGGTGGTCGACGGACCGAAGCCGGCGGTCTTCAGCGGCACCGAGTGCTCGTTCGTGCCCTTCGACAAGTGGGCCTGCGATCACCTCGAGCAGCAGATGTTCCCGCGGGAGACCTGGGGCTCGAGTTACATCTGCGCGCACAACGAGACGCAGGCTCCGGGCGAGCCCACGGTCTGGCGCGTGCTGTCCGGATCCGACGGCAACGAGATCGCCTTTGAGCCCTCGGAGGTGCATCCGGGCGTGACCCTCGACCGCGGCGAGTTCGTCGAGTTCGAAAGCCAGGCCGACTTCTCGGTCGAGGGCACCGGCCGCGTGGCGGTGGCGCAGTTCATGGTGGGGCAGAACTACACCTCCGACACCAGCCCGCCGGAGAACGGGGATCCGGCGATGGCGCTCGTCGTGCCGGTCGAGCAGTACCGCGAGAGCTACACCTTCCTCACGCCGGACACCTACGTGATCAACTACCTGACGATCGTACACCACAGCGGGGTCTACCCCGAGCTGGACGGCGATTCGGTGCTGGGCAGCGGCTACACCGTGGAGATCGACGGCGAGTGGGCCAAGACCAACACGGAGATCGAGTCCGGGGCGCACTACATCGAGTCGGACGAGCCGTTTTCGATCATGGTCTACGGGGTGGGTTCGTACACCTCGTACATGTACCCGGGAGGGCTCGACCTGACCAAGGTCGACGTGCTGGTGGAGTGAGCGGATCAGGGTAGGCTGGCCGGCTAGATGAATTCTACGAGAATCGAGGCGAGATCGGAGCGCTGCATCGCGGCGGCCGGGGACGTCCACGGCGCGGTGCACGCGCTGGTCCGGGGGCTGGAGGCCGCCGAGGAGCGGGCGGGCCGCGCCGCGGAGCTGGTTCTGCAAGTGGGCGACTTCGAGCCGCACCGCTCGGGCGGGGCGCGCTTCGAGCAGCCGCTGTGGTTCATCGGCGGCAACCACGAGCCGCACCGTTTCCTCGAGCAGATGCCGGACGGCGGCGAGGCGGCGCCCGGCTGCCGCTACCTGGGTCGCGCCGGGGCGGTCGAGTGGCGCGGGCTGCGGATCGCGTACCTGTCCGGGATCTTCGATCCGCGGCGCTACGACGGCGAGCGCCCGGAGCCGGATGCGCCGGGCGGCGCGCCGCCCCAAGAGCTGCTCTGCTTCCGCCGCGGGGACGTGGCGCGGCTCGACGATCTCGACTCGGCCGACGTGCTGCTGCTCCACGACTGGCCCTCGGGACTGGAGCGCTTCGCCGACCCGGATCTGCTTGCCGGGAGGTTGGAGCGGATGGGGTTGGAGCGGGCCGGGAACCCGGTCGCCAGGGAGCTGGTGGAGCGGCTGGCGCCCCGGCTGGTGCTGTGCGGGCACATGCACATGCCCTGCCGGGCCGAGCTGCCCACCCGCAGGGGGCGCGAGGCGCAGGTGATCTGCCTGGACAAGACGGAGCGGGCCGACCCCGTGCTGCTCGTCCTCGGCGACCACGGAGAGCCGATCGAGACGGAGAGCCGAATCGAGCCGGGGTAAGGGCTCGCGCGGCGGCGGCCGAGCATGGAGTCGTCGAGAGCTTCGCCTTTCACTCGGGTCGCTACTCGTGACTGCCGTTCCGGGACACGGGGTCCTTGTCCGGAGCCGGGGCGCGGAAGCGGTCTTGCAGCTCCTTCGTTCGAGCCGGAGACGCCCGACGCAGCAGGGCGCCCATGTAGAGCCACTGCAAGCGCAGCTCCGGTGGCTTGGCGCGGTAGCGGCGGATCGCGTCGTCGTCGAGCTCGTAGTCGAAGCCGACACCGGCTGGCTCGCTCGTCACGGTTCCTCCTTGATCCGCTCGAGGTGACGGATGTCCGCCGCGTCCTGGGCGCGTCCCGTATCTCGCTTCATGGCGATCAGGTGATCGATATCAACCGCGGGCACGCGCACGTCCGAGAGCACGAATTTCTTGGCGCGGGCGAGAATCTCCTCGATCGGCACCGGTGGATCTACCAGCACGTCTATTTCGGAGATTGCCCATCGCTCGTTGACCAGATTGAGCGCCTTCATATTCTTGTCCCGGATCCAGGCCTGTCGGATTTCTTCGATGGCCAGATCCGAGATCCGGACCGGAATCTTCGGTGCGAATCCCCATCCTTCCACGAGAGAAACGAACGCAGCCAGGTTTTTGTCCTCGAGCTCCAGGACCAGATCGATGTCGTAGGTCATCCGCGGAATGCCGTGGAGGTTGACCGCCGTCCCGCCGGCCACGGCGTAACGTACGCCCGCCTCGTTCAGCGCCCGGAAGATCGCCAGGTAGTCAAGCATCGAACCAAGGCTACTCGGTGCCCCCGCGGCGGTCAACGAGCGCCACGTGAATCCCGATACGGGGTCGAGGGGCCGGGCGGGGGTGTGCTCGGCCGGCCGGATCTGGTAGCTTCTCGATCGCGCCGGCCGACTGATGATCTTCCGGCGTTGTTCGCGAGGCAGCTGATGACCGACTCGCAGCCGGGACCTTTCGATTCTCATCCGATCCTGATCGGCATCGCCGGGGGGACCGGCAGCGGCAAGACCACGGCGGCGCGCAGGATCCTGGAGCGGATGCCAAGCGGCGAGGCGGCGCTGATCCAGCACGACTGGTACTATCAGGACCACAGCGATCTGCCGCCCGCCGAGCGGGCCGGGCTCAACTACGACGAGCCCGAGGCGCTGGACAACGATCTGCTGGTCGCGCACCTGGTGCGGCTGCGCCAGGGCCGCACCGTGGACTGTCCCCAGTACGACTTCACCTCCCACGCGCGCCTGTCCCGCACCGTGCGCGTGGAGCCGTGCCGGATCGTGGTGCTGGAGGGGATCCTGGTCTTCGCGGTGGCGGCGCTGCGCGAGATGCTCGACCTGCGCCTCTACATCGACACCGACGACGACATCAGGCTGATGCGCCGCATTCGGCGCGACATCCTCGACCGCGGGCGCGACATCGACTCGATCCAGCACCAGTACTACCGCACGGTGCGTCCCATGCACCGCCTGCACGTGGCTCCGCACCGCGAGCACGCCCACCTGATCATCCCCGAGGGCGGAGAGAACCGCGAGGCGCTGGACGTGATCGTCAGCTTCTTGCTCTACGGCCTGGAAGCTACGGGCCGGGAGTAGGGGCGACGGGGCGTTCCTCTGCGAGCCTGCGGAACTCAAACATGAAAACGTAGACTCAGACAGTCCTCGGCTCTTAGGGCTCGCGCAAGAATAACTTCGGCATTCGGTTAGAGGAACGCCCCGCCGCCCGTTGTCATTGTCGTAGACTGTGAGCGCGATCAGAACAGCGTCTGCTGGCCGCCGCTTCGCTTCTTTTTCTTGCGGCGGCGCGAGCCGTGTCTGGGCTCGGGGGGAGGGCTCTCGTCGTCGTTGTCCGGCTCGGTGTCGGCCGTCTCTTCGGCCGCGGTGTCGCGGGCGACTCGCTTGATGCGCGAGATCGGCTTGGCCGCGATCCGGGCCCCGCGCGTGGTCACGCCGCTGTAGTCCAGCTCGGACAGGTCGAACTCGTCCTCGTTGACCCGCTGGCGCTTCTTGGGCACGAACTTGAGCTGCAGCAGGTCGTCGGCGTCGCCGTCGAGCAGCAGGTCGAGCTTGCCGCGCTTGCCCTTGATCAGCTCGTACTCGCGGTCGCGCACGAACTTGTTGATGTGCACCTTCTTGGCGAAGCCGAAGCGCTTCTCGTCGCGGTAGACCACGGTGAAGCGGCGTCCCTGTTCCTGGTCGAACAGCTCGCAGCAAAGCGGCTTGCCCGGAATCAGCATCTTGGCCTCGGGGCCCACCACGCGGAAGCTGCCGTCGTCGCTGACGATCAGCACCCGGTCGTACTCGCTGAGCGTCATCTGGTGCTGCGAGCCCTTGACCTCGTGGCCGAAGAAGCCCGACTCGGGATCGTAGCTGACCTTGATGCTGCGCGTCGCCACCTCGCGCAGGTCGACGCTCTCGAAGCTGGTGATCTCGGTGCGGCGCGGGTAGCTGTCTCCCCAGCGCGCCAGCAACTCCTGCAAGTAGAGCACCGCGGTCTGGGTCAGGTTCTGCAGCTTGGTCTTGACGCCCTCGATCGCGTCGCGCACCTCCCCTAGCTGGCGGCGGTTCTTGGAGATGTCGTAGGCGGAGATGCGGCGGATGCGCAGCCCCAGCAGGCGGTCCACGTCCTCGTCGGTGAGGTTGCGCAGCATCTTGTTTCGGAAGGGCTTCATCCCCTCGAAGACCTCGAGGCGCATCGCTTTTTCGCTCCTCGCCTGCTCGATGCGCTTGTAGACCCGCTTCTCGACGAAGATCTGCTCGATGGTCAGCCAGTGGCGGCGGTCGTGAAGCTTCTGCAGCTCGAGTTCCAGCTCGGCGCAGATCTGGTCGCGGAGGCGATCGGTCAGGTAGCGCAGCACATCGCCGGTGGAGATCTCCTCGGGCCGGCCGTCCCGGATCGTGACCAGGTTGGAGCTGAGCGATATCTCGCAGTCGGTGTAGGCGAACAGCTGCGGGATCACCTCCTCGGCGTACGCGCCGCGGGGCAGCATCACCTCGATCTCCACCTCGTCCGTGGTGAAATCGTTGATCGAGGTGATCTTGATCTTGCCCTTGTGAGCGGCGGACTCGATCGAGGCGATCAGGCTCTCGGTGGTGGTCGTGAACGGGACCTGGCGAATCACGATCCGCTTGTCGCCGTCGGCCTCGACGCGGGCGCGGATCGTGACCTTGCCGCGACCCTCGTCGTATTCGGAGACGTCCATCAGGCCGCCGGTGGGGAAGTCGGGGTAGATCTCGAAGCTCTCGTGGCGCAGCGCCTCGATCTGGGCCTCGAGCAGTTCGGGCAGGTTGTGGGGCAGCACGCGGGTCGACATCCCGACCGCGATTCCGTCGATTCCCAGCATCAGCAGCACCGGCAGCTTGGCCGGGAGGAAGACGGGCTCGCGCCGGCGGCCGTCGTAGCTCGATTGCCACTCGGTCAGCTCGGGGTTGAACAGCGTCTCCCGCGCCAGCTCGGTCAGCCGGCACTCGATGTAGCGCGCCGCCGCGGGCGGATGGCCGGTCACGATGTTGCCGAAGTTGCCCTGCTTCTCGATGAAGTACTCCTTGTTGGCCAGCACCACCAGCGCGTCGCCGATCGAGGCGTCGCCGTGCGGGTGGAGCTTCATCGTCTCGCCGATCACGTTGGCGACCTTGTGGAACTTGCCGTCGTCCATCTCGCTGAGCGTGTGCAGGATGCGGCGCTGCACCGGCTTGCAGCCGTCGCGGATGTCCGGGATCGCCCGGTCCACGATCACGTAGCTGGCGTACTCGAGGAAGTTGCGCTCCATCAACGGTTCGAGGTTCGCCATCGTCTTCCTCCGCCTCCCAATCGAGCAGAATCGGTCGGCCGCAACCCACCGCGGCCGAACACTGAGCGAATATACAGCATCGAAGCCGCGATTCCCAAAACCGGGGCGTCTTTTGTTCGGAGACCGAGAAACGCAATGATTTCGCTTTGATCCATTCACCCCCCACGCGGATCACGGATCAAAGCGGATCAATGCAGACCGGAGAAGCTTGTTTCCAGGCCGACCGCGGTGGTGTTTTTCGCCTGCGGGAACCGCCAGCGTGTCGGAGCCTGCTCGACGCACGCTTCGAGGTTCGTGTTCGTAGTGGTCGAGCCGGTTGTCTCGACGCTGTCCGCTGAACCGTCCGGCTCGATGGTGAAGGAGATGGCGATCTTCCCTTTTGTGGGCCGGCCCCGGGCGCGCTCCCGTCTTTGGCAGTAGCGCAGCTCGTTGAGGCGGCGGGCGACGATACGGCGAACGATCTCCCGCCCCAGTGGACCTCGGGCCGTCAGCCGGACGAGCTCGGCGTCCCCGAGGACCAAGAGCACGATCCGCCGCCGCCGTAACCGATTCTCAGTGTGTTTCCCAGGCCGATCGGAGCTGTTTCGAGCAGGGCTTTTTTTTTCGCCCGAGAAGGTCGCCTGCCGGTGATCCGGAAGCATTCGTTCTGGATCGTTTCTAGCCCGGGAACCGGCTCTGCTCGATTCAGGGTATAGCGTGCCCGCTCGATCCGCACTCCGGACTTGCCGCCATCCAGAACGAGCGTCAGCGGGGTTTCGACGAGCGGCGGTACCTTTTCACTCTGCTCTTCGCTCCGCCCGGCGGAGGCGCCGGTCTCTGCGTGGAACCAGCGACCCGCTGTGACACCGCTCGGGGGTGGAACTAGATGGAATCCTCGCAGAACAGGAGCGAACCGGTTCCCGGAAGGACGCAAGACAACACCGGCCGGGAGATGCAGAGAGGTGCCGTCGTCAAAAGAGAGATCCACCTCTTTTTTGAGCACGATCAGCGCGCGATCCGTCTCCACGTAGCCGCGAAGGCTGTATGGAGAGAAGCGCCGCATCGGATGGCAAGGCGCTCCTCGGACTCTCTCCGGGTGCGTCTCCACCAGGAGATATCGTCCCTCGCGCTGGAAAACGCGGGCCAGCACGCCGTGTCCGGCTCCATTTCCCGTGCTGGCGAGGAACGGGTCCCACTCGTCCGGTGCACGGAGCGCGGCGACACCCGCTGCCTCGAGCGATGGCGCCTTTCGAATCACCGTCTTCTCGTCGAAAATCGCGTAGACCAGCGGTCTGATCGGAGAGTTTCCCATCTCCGGCAGGTCGGCGAACCAGTCGCGCTCGGCCGGCGGCGGTTCGAACGAGGCATCGCGATCTTCTGTCAGTGCCGGATCGGGCTGGATTGCTCTCGGCTCTGCCGGCTCGTTCGACCCGGATTCCACCCGCTCGGATCCGCACGCCGCGAGCAGGACCGCGCCCAGGATTGGTCCCAGCAGGCGGCCGGCTGCCATCGAGGGCAAGAGCCCCACGGCCCGGAGTCGAAACTCCATCAGTCTCATGAATTCACGATACCACGATTCACATCCCTGCGGGTGGGCTTTCTACGGGTCGGGAAATCAAAATTGCCAATTCTGTCTTGATCAATGATTTCGAGCTGATCCATTCAGTCCCCACATGGATCGCATGGGATCCATTCAGTCCCCACATGGATCGCATGGTTCGCATGGTTCGCACATGGATCGCGCCACGTCGTGTTCCGGGGATGCTCGGGGCCGAGGCTTGGCGGGGTGGCCCGAGGTCGAGGGCTGGGCGACCGCGAAAAGCCCTACTGGTGGATCACCACTTTCGTGCCGGGGTCGTCCCGGGTGGCGACCACGCCGTGGTAGCCGTCCGGGAGGTCGGGGGTGGTCCAGAAGAAGAGCCGGTGGGCGTCGGCGGGCGAGAGGTTGACGCAGCCGTGTGAGCGCACGCGGCCGAAGCGGTCGTGCCAGAAGGCGGCGTGCAGGGCGAAGCCCTTCTCGAAGTACTGCGTCCAGGGGACGTCCTCGATCGAGTAGGCCTCCTCGCCGGCCTCGGGGTCGTCCATTGTGATCGAGACGTGCTTGCCGTAGATGCGGAACTCGCCGCTGGGGGTCTCGTAGCCCTCGCGGCCCGACGAGATCAGCGTGGCGAAGACGGGCAGCTCGTCCTCGTAGGCGACCAGGACCTGCTCGGAGAGATCGATGTCGATCCAGCGCTCGCCGGGCTCCAGCTCCTCGGGGGGATCGGCGCGGCGAGCCACGGCCACGGTGCGGCCCAATACGTACAGATCCTCGCCGACCTGCGCGTAGCGCCGTCCCCTGCGCTTCAGCTCTCCCAGGTAGGGCAGGGCGGTGTAGCGCGAGGCGCGCTTTTCCTTCAGCAACCGGTCGCCGCCTTCCTCGCGGCGCAGCAGGCTGACTCCGCCGCGCACCACGAACGCCAGCGGTAGCTCCAGTTCGTCGCCGAGCAGCACGCCGCTCATCTCGCTCGGCGAGGCCGGGTAGAGCGAGTCCTTGGGGATGTAGCGGCCGCGCACTGTGCGGCGGTAGGCGTCTCCCTCCTCCGAGACCGCGACGCCGTCGATGCTGACGTAGTAGCCCTTGGCCATCCGCAGGTGGACGTACCGCGGCAGCTCGTACGGGTCGGCGGCTCCGCCGTCGCCGGCGTCGACTTCGGTCGAGGAGCCTTCCTCGCCAGCGACCGGCGGCGCGGGGGGCGGGCCGGCGTCCGCGACCACCACCCCGCCGTCCGGCGCGCCGCCGTCGGCCGCGATCGCCGCGGCTCGGGCCAGCGCATCGTCCAGGGAGCCGCGGTCGAGATCCTCTGCGGAGCCGGAAGCGCTCGAGGGATATTCGCCCGACTCGAGCCGCTCGATTCGTTCGAAGACCGCCTCGGTCCGCTCGATCTCCTCGGCGGTCGGGATTCGCCAGTACTCGGGGACGCCGTTTTTTCTGGCGTACATGTAGTCGTAGGGCAGCGCGCGGTCGAGACTGGCCGGCGGCGGGGAGGGGGCGAAGCCGACCGGCTCGTCGTCCACGGTCACGCCTGCGCCGTCGCAGACGTAGCCGCCGCCGCTCAGCTCGTGCCAGCCGCGCCGGCAGCCCTCGGTCGATATGTTTTCTCCCAGGCGGAAGGTGGTTCCGCGGCGGGCGTAACCGATCACGCGCGCGTCCGGCTCCGGGGCGGAGCGGATCTGAGTGTGAAAGTGGTAGGCCACGCCGTGCAGGGGAAAGAGATCCTCCAAGGATTTTTCCGCGATCGGCTCACTACCCTCTTCCGATTCGGGCTCCTCCCGCTCGTCGGACGGGGCCTCCGGCTCCTGCTGGGCCGAGCGCTTTTCGGCACGTAGCAGCTCGCGCTCGTTGATCAACGTGGGATCCGGCTTCACGCCCTCGCCCAGGTCGACCTCTTCGGGCACCGGCGGCGGAGCGAGCGACTCGGCAGCCGGCTCGGCCTCGCCGCCCAGGCAGCGCCACAGGCCCGCGGCGGAAAGACCGCCGAGAGACAGGGCCAGCAGCATCGTCTTGATCCGGCTGGCGCGCGCGGGCTTGCGCGGTCGTCGCTTTTTGTTGGGTTTCTTCTTGGCCGCCACTTCGCCGTCTCCTCGCAGCGTTCGTTTTCAAGCATCGATCCCGAGGATCGCCTTTGTCCAGAAAACGACCCTTGCAGAGGTGGAACGCGCGGCGGACCGGGGCTTGTTCCGGCCGGCTGCAAAGCGGAAATCAAGACAGCTCGATCGCGGCTCAGAGCAGGGAGGCCAGGGAGGTCAGCACGCCGGCCGTCGGAGAGGAGCCGGCGGCGCGGCAGCCGCAGTCTCCGCCGCCTCCGCTTCCGCCGCCCGCGTCGCCGTCGTCCGGGCCCGCGTCGCCGTCGTCCGGGCCGGCGTCCTCTTCCTCGTCGTCGGGAACGGCGGGCTCGTCCGAGAGGGTGGCGCCGAGCAGGTTCTGACAGCCGTAGCCCGCCATGCTGCCCTTGCAGACGATCGAGAAGTAGTAGTCGGTGTTCTTCTGCAGCGGCAAAGCGGTGATGTTGGAGACCGACGCCTCGGCGATCTTCTCGTCCTCGTAGACGTAGGCCATGTCGTACTCGGCCTCCCAGTCGAGGTAGTAGCCGCTCTGGGACCAGGAGAAAGAGATCGGCTCTCCCTCGCGGATGTAGACGTCGTAGGCGTCTCCGAACGGCTCGATCGTCAGCGTCAGAACCTCGGTCTCCTCGCCGGCGCTGATCTCGTACTGGACCGACGAAGGCGTGCCGTCCGAGGAGAAAGAGTAGGGCATGTACTGGAAGTGCTGAGAGCCGGGCTCGACCGGCACCACGCGCTTGCAGAGTTTCAGGTTGCGAACTTCGATCTCGTCCTGAACGAGAGCGAACTCCTCTGCCGTGATCTGCAGATCCGGATCGGAGTCTTCCTGCATCGCGTAGGCCTGGGCCTCGAGCGATACGCCGTAGTCGTTGAAGTCCATGACCGTGTTGCCCGCCAGCGTTCCGAAGTGCAGGTGAACGGCCTTGTCGTTGCCGATCTGCTCGCGGATCGACCACATCGTTCCGCTGATGATCATCCCGTCGTGGTGCCCCTCGCCCATCAGGCCCTCGGGACAGCGCGCGTCGTTGTCCGCGTTGCGCGAGACGCCGATGTACTCGCCCAGCTCCGGGTTGCCGTGGACCGAGCAGGGAAAGAAATCGGCGGTCCCCTCCTCGACCGCGGTTCCCGACATGTCGACGCCGAGGCTGTCCACGTTGTACATGACGTTGTTGAAGATTTGCGAGGAGACGGCGTGTGTGAACTCGTGGCGCGTCACGTCGTTGTCGTAGGAGAAGTCGCGCTGTCCCTGTCCGAGCACGATCATGTCAGCGTTTCCGTAGTAGTCGCTGGAGCCGAGGAAGAAGCCGTTGGCAAAGTTGGCGTTGACGAAGATCCAGATCGACTGGCCGGCCTCCATCGACTCGGCGTCGACGAACTGCGCCGAAAAGCCGAACTCGTCGCGCATCCACCTGTAGTAGGTGTCGAGCGAGTAGTAGGTCTGCACCTCGGCGAAGCCGTCGTCCAGCTGGTTGTTTCCGTCGAACGGCTCGACGCCGGTGAAGCCGTCGGCATCGGTCGCCAGCGCCTGGTGCTCCCACTGGTCGCACTCGCCGGTCTGGCTGTTGAGGCTCAGGCAGCGCGCCACCCGGATGTAGTCGCCGTACGTGTGGTAGGCGTGCTCGCCGTCCGCGACGATGTTCTCCAGCAGCTCCTCGTGCCTTTCGGAGTCCACTTCTGGGTTTTCGGCGTAGACGTTGGCCAGGTGGCGCCGGATCGCGTCGTGCATGCGAATCACCGAGCCGCTGGTGGCGTCGACGAAGATCACCCACATGTGCGGACCGGGAGCGGACGCCTGCACCCGGTAGACGCGCACGGTCTCGCCCTGGAGCGGCAGGTAGCCGTCCGCGACGCCGACCGCTTCGCCGACGCCATTCAGGTGATCCAGCGCGGCGGAGATCGCCTCCTGCGCGTCGATTGCGGCCGGTCCACGCCTCGTCGGAGGTGAAGCCGCGGTGGAGTTGACCTTGATGATGCGGCCGTCCGAATCGATGTGGACGATCGCGCGGGCGCCGAAGACCGGCCGGCCGTCGATCGACTGGTCGAACCTGACGTAGCGGTGATCTCGATGCGCCACGGTGCGCGCGTGCTCGACGGTCGTTTCCGGGCCGTCGAGCCCCAGCAGCTCCCGGTGATCGGCCAGAAACCGCTCGGCGGCTTCGACCAGATCGTCATCGCCCGTTTCGAGCGCGAAGCCGTAGACCAGGTAGAAACCGTTTCCGGCGTCCGATTCCACCAAGCGCGCGTCGGGGTGTTCGGCCAGAAAAGCGCGAGCGGCCGCGTCCAGCGGGGATGCCTGAACTCCGGCCGAGGACAGCGCAAAGACCGTGATCAATATTGCGAAAGTGCATGTGAGGTGCTTCATGTCTTTTTCTCCTTGATAGATTGGAATAACCCGACTGGGAGCGTGCCGGCAACCTTCGATTCGGCAGGGCTCCCCTTTTTCGCGTGCCTGGAAGGGCTTTTCAGTCGTCGGACTCGGGCTTATCGGAGCTTTTCTCTCCGCTGAGATCCCCTTCTTTGGGCTTCCCTCCTTGCTCGTATGGCGGCGGGAACTCGGAGGGGACCGCCTCTCGCGCTTGCAGGCGCTCGTACTCCTCGAGCAGCGAGCGGCCTTGCTCGAGCCGGTTGGCCGGCACCAGGAAGGAGACCGGCCGCTGCACCTGCGGCGTCAGGCCGCCCAGTACCGGGGCGCTGTGGCGATCGGTCATCCCGAACTCCAGTCCGTGGTTGTCCAGGAACACGGCCAGCAGCTCGGCCTCCATCGGGTCGGAGATGCTGGCGAGTTGGACGTAGTCGCCCGGGTCGGGCTGCTTTTCTTTTGTCATCTACGGTCTCCTCGTTGGCTGGCGGGTCGCGTTCAGTTCTGGACGCGACCCACCTCGTACACGGATTTCTGTTGGCGCAACGCCTTTATCAGGTCGTTGAGCTGGGCCAGATCCTTCACCATGAACGTGAAGAAGTTGTCGGCGCGCTCGCCTCCGTCGGTATCGCAGTGCGCCGAGGCGATGTTGATCCCCTTGCCCTGGAAGGTGTTCGTCATCTCGGCCAGCACGCCCGGCCGGTTGGTCGTGACCACCTTGAGCTTGACCGGCCGCTGGGAAACGGCCTTGGACGACCACTGCACCGGGATGCGCCGCTCCGGGTCGAGAGCCGCCGCCTTGTTGCAGTTGCGCCGGTGGACCACGATCCCGCGTCCCCGGCTGACATAGCCGATGATGTCCTCTCCCGGCAGCGGATTGCAGCAACGGGCGAAGCGGACCAGCAGGTTGTCCACGCCGTCGAGCACGATCCCGTTGTCGGTGCGCGCCACCTTGCGCATCACCTTCTCCAGGGCGGTTTCCTTGACCTTGGGCGGTACCCGTTCGCGCTTCTCCTCGGGCAGCAGGCGCTCGATGACCGCCTGCTTGTCGAGCTTGCCGTAGCCGAGCGCGGCGAGCAGGTCGTCCACCGAGTTGTGCTTCATCTCCGAGACTACGCGCTCCACGTCTCCGGCCTTGAGCATGCGCTTGTACGAGCATCCGTACTTGTGCAGCTCCTTTTCCAGGATGTCGCGTCCCACCTGTCGGGATTGCTCGCGCTGCTCGGCGCGCAGAAAGGAGCGAATCTTGTTTCGCGCGCGGCTGGTCTTGGCGATCTCCAGCCAGTCGGTCGATGGCCGCTGGGTCTTGGAAGTTACGATCTCCACCCAGTCGCCGTTTTGCAGCTCGGAGTCGAACGGGACCTGCACGCCGTTGACCCGCGTGCCGGCGCAGCGGTTGCCCACCTCGGTGTGAATCGCGTAGGCGAAGTCGAGCGGTGTAGCCCCGCGGCGCAGCGACTGGACGTCTCCCGCCGGCGTGAAGACGAACACCTCGTCGGTGAGCAGGTCGACCTTGACCGAATCGACGAACTCCACCGAGTCCTGCGTTCCGTCTTGGTGTTCGAGCATCTCGCGCAACCAGTGGTAGACGCGGTCCGATTCCTCGCCGTTTCCCTCCTTGTAGCGCCAGTGGGCCGCGACGCCGTACTCGGCGACGCGGTGCATCTGCTCGGTGCGCAGCTGGATCTCCATCCGGTCGCCGCCCAGGCCGACCACGGTGGTGTGCAGGGACTGGTAGTGGTTGGGCTTGGGCATCGCGATGAAGTCCTTGATCCGTCCAGGAATTGGAACCCAGCGCGAGTGGATCAGCCCGAAGATGGCGTAGCAGTCGGCTTCGGACTCGCAGATCACGCGAAAGGCGATCGCGTCGTGGACCTTTTCGTATTCCACCTTCTGGGAGACCACCTTGTTGTAGATGGAGTAGAGGTTCTTGAGCCGTCCCGAGACGCGCGCCTCGTAGCCATTCTCGTCCAGGAATTTCTCCAGCTCGGAGATGGTGCGTTTTATGTAGATCTCTCGCGCCCGCTTCTTCTTGGCCACGCGCGCCGCGAGGTCGGCGTGGTCCTCGGGCTCGAGCGCTGCGAACGCCATGTCGTATAGCTCGGAGGTCAGCCACGAGATGCCGAGCCGGTTGGCCAGCGGAGCGTAGATCTCCCGCGTCTCCTGTGCGATCCGCTCCCGCCGGGCGGGCTCCAGGTGCTCAAGCGTGGACATGTTGTGCAGGCGATCCGCCAGCTTGATCAGCAGCACGCGGATGTCCTTGGCGGTTGCGATCAGCATCTTGCGGAAGCTTTCGGCCTGGCGCTCCTGGCGCTGCGTGAACTGCACCTTGGACAGCTTGGTCATCGCGTCGACCAGCCTGGCCACGTCGCCGCCGAACATGCTCTCCAGCTCCTCCCGGGTGGTGTCCGTGTCCTCGATAGTGTCGTGCAGCAGGGCGGCGCAGACCGAGGCGGAGTCCAGCCCCAACTCGGCAACGGTCTTTGCCACCGTCATCGGGTGAACCATGTACGGCTCGCCGGATTGGCGGGTCTGACCCTCGTGCTTTCGCGAGGCGTACAGGTACGCCCGCTGGATGGAAGAGGTATCGCCATTGGCGTGGCGCGAGGTGTAAGAGTTCAATATCTCGTCAATGCGAACCATATCGAGCCTCGCCTAAGCGGGTTTCCGCGCGTATCGCGGGCCGCGCCCGGGGCCAGAGGCCGTCGATATGAGTGTTGCAGCTTTGACCCACTCGGGCAAGCCCCCAATCGGGCCGTTCGGTCGCTTTGTCGGCGTGGGACTGTCAGATGGGGCCGGGCCGCAGGTGTTCCTTCACCAACGGGGCGAGGGTTTCGGCTACCAGACGCGCGCCCTTCTTCGTGTAATGGCAGTGATCGCCGAAGTGCTCGAAGTCCTGGGGTACGGCCGCGGCAACGTCCGCGACCGGCACCTCGGCGAGTTCCCCCAGCTCCCGTACGGCTCGGTTGTACTTGCGGTGAGCGTCGATCACCCCCTCGACGGTCAGCCGGGGCAGGTGCCTGGCCAGCCCGTCGAGCTTCTCCGGGTGTTTTTCGTGGTTCTCCCTGGTCACCGACATCCCGTAGGTGGCCAGCAGCGGGACGATGTCGCGATCGCGGGCCAGCACGACGATGTTCCGCAGATTGCGCGAGAAGGCCTCGATTCCGGGACGGGTCACTTCGTCATAGGCGTCCCCGAGACGCCCCCGCTGCGGGAGCCAGCGGCTGAAGTAGTAGAGAAAGCGGCTGGAGCGGACTATTCGGCGCGCCAGCGAGGCGTCGCGATCGCGGAAGTGCGAGTAATCCGGCTCGAAGCCGGGCTCCCGGTTGGGTTTGAAGTCGTTGTAGCCCTGGTAGACGAGCACGCCGTCGGGATCCACGTGGGCTCCGCGCCAGATGAAGTTCATCAACGACTCGGCCGAGTTGTAGCCGGGCACGCCGCCGTTGATCACCTCGTAGCGGACCTCCTCCCCGGAGCGCTCGTTGAGCATCCGCTGCAGCTGTGCCGACCAGGTCTCGTCGTCCTCGTTGCGCGGATCCCAGGTTCCCGAGCCGCCCAGGGTCAGCAGCCGGATCGTGCCTTTCGGCTTGGGCAGCTCGAACTCCGCGCCTCTGAAGCCGCGGGAGTTGACGTGGTACCTGTTGAACTCTGCGCCCGGTCTGGGCGTCTTGAGCAGGTAGGGATGGTTTTCGAACAGCGCTTCTTGCTGGTTGGCTCCCAAAAGCGGGTTGCCGCGCGCGATGTCGGCAACGCGAGTACAGCTTTCCACCAGCAGGAAGAAGAAGGTCAGGGTGAACACGATCATTCCGATCCGCTCGAAAAATCCCGAGATCTTCTTTTGGAAGTCGCTCATCGCCATCCTTTCGCAGCCTTGGGCAATCTCATCCTACCCCGGCGCGAGCCGAGTGACACCCCGGCCGGCGGTCTGTCACCGATCCGATCGGCGGCGCTTGCTCGGAGATCACCTCTCGTGTAGCGTCCCTTTCAGCATGACAGGCCGGGAAAACGCCTCTGCCGGGCGGACGATTCTGGGGATCTCTGCTTTCTACCACGACAGCGCCGCCTGCGCGTTGCGGGACGGACGCGTCGTCGCCGCGGCCCAGGAGGAGCGCTTCAGCCGCCGCAAGCACGACCACCGCTATCCCACCGAGGCGATCCGCTACTGCCTGGAGGTGCTGGACGTTCCCGGCGAGCGGCTCGATCTGGTGGTCTTCTACGACAAGCCGCTGCTCAAGTTCGAGCGGCTCTTGATGACCTACCTGCAATACGCGCCGCGGGGCGTCGCCTCCTTTGTCAAGGCGATGAGCCTCTGGATGAAGCAGAAGCTGTGGATCGAGGACCGGATCCGCAAGGAGCTGAAGTACTCGGGCCGGATCCTGTTCCCCGAGCACCACGAGTCGCACGCGGCCAGCGCCTTTTTCCCTTCTCCTTTCGAGGAGGCGGCGATCCTGACGATGGACGGAGTCGGCGAGTGGTCGACCACCAGCTACGGCCGCGGGAAGGGTAACCGCGTCGAGCTGATGGGCGAAGTCTCTTTTCCCCACTCGCTGGGTCTGCTCTACTCGGCGTTCACCTACTACACCGGTTTCAAGGTCAACTCCGGCGAGTACAAGGTGATGGGGCTGGCTCCGTACGGTCGTCCCACCTACAAGCAGCTGATCCTCGATCATTTGATCGACTTGAAGGAGGACGGCTCCTTCAAGCTGGACATGTCCTACTTCAATTACTGCGCGGGGCTGACGATGACCGGCCCGCGCTTTCACGAGCTGCTGGGCGGCCCGCCGCGCAAGCCGGAGAGCGAGCTGACCCAGCGGGAGATGGACCTGGCCCGCTCCGTGCAGGAGGTGACCGAGGAGGTCGTGCTGCGCATGGCCAGGCACGTCGAGCGCGAGACAGGGGCGCGCTACCTGTGTCTGGCCGGCGGAGTGGCGCTCAACTGCGTGGCCAACGGGGCCCTGCTGCGCGAGGGGCTGTTCGACGAGATCTGGATCCAGCCGGCGGCCGGAGACGCGGGCGGCGCGCTGGGCGCGGCGCTGATCGGCTGGCACCACTACCTCGGCGAGCCCCGCGAGCCGTGCGAGGGCCGGGACGCGCAACGCGGATCCTACCTGGGGCCCGAGTTCGACGACGACGAGATCGGGGCTTTTTTGCACAAGGAAGGGATTCCCCACCGGCCTCTCGACCCGGAGCGGGTCGCCGCCACCACGGCCGAGCTGCTGGCCGAGGGCAACGTGATCGGATGGTTCCAGGGGCGGATGGAGTTCGGCCCGCGCGCGCTGGGAAGCCGCTCGATCATCGGCGACGCGCGCTCGGGCGATATGCAGCGCAGGATGAACCTCAAGATCAAGTTCCGCGAGAGCTTCAGGCCGTTCGCTCCCACGGTGCTGGCCGAGCACGTCTCGGAATGGTTCGAACTCGACAGGGCCAGCCCCTACATGCTGCTGGTGGCCGACGTGGCAGCGGACAAGAGAAGGGAGCTGAGGGAAGAGGAGCGCGCGCTGACGGGGCTGGACAAGCTGGACGTGGTGCGCTCCGAGGTGCCCGCGGTCACCCACGTAGATTTCTCCGCGCGGGTGCAGACGGCGCACGCCGAGACCAATCCCCTCTACCACGAGATGATCGACGCCTTTCGTCGCCGGAGCGGCTGTCCGGTGATCATAAACACCTCGTTCAACGTGCGCGGCGAGCCGATCGTCTGTACTCCCCGGGACGCGGTGCGCTGTTTTCTGCGCACCGAGATGGACTACCTGGTGATCGGCCGCTACCTGCTGGACAAGGCCGAGCAGCGTCCGCCGGAGAACGACGACCGGCGGGACGATTTCGAGCTGGACTGACGGATCGGAGAAGATGCGGTGCTGAAAGGCGCATTGAAAAATATCAGCTCCACCAGGAAGGACCTGCGCGGCTTCGGGCTGGTGATCGGAGTGGCGCTGGAGGCGATCGGCGCATTTCTGTGGTGGAAGGAGTGGCCCCACTGGTGGACGCTGGTCGCGGCGGGAGGATTGACGTCGCTGCTGGCGCTGGTGCTTCCCGCCGCGCTCAAGCCGCTCCAGATCCCGTGGATGCTGCTGGCGCTGGCGTTGGGATTCGTCGTTTCGAGGATTCTCCTTTCGGTGTTGTTCTACCTGGTGCTGACGCCGATGGGGTTGATCGGCAGGCTGCTGGGCAAGAGGTTTCTCGACGAGCGGATCGACCGCCGGGCGGAGAGCTACTGGCGCGTCCGCGACGCCGAAGGGGACAGGCGCGAGCGGCTCGAGAGGCAATTCTGACCCCAGGGAGGATGGGCCATGTCCAAGCTGTCGCTTTTCGCCGAGCTGTGGCGTTTCATGAGGGTGCGCAAGAAGTTCTGGCTTCTGCCGATCGTGCTGGCGCTGGTCCTGCTCGGCGTGCTGCTCGTCGTTTCCGAGGGCTCGGCGGTGGCGCCGTTCATCTACGCGCTGTTCTGAGCCCGGCGCCGCGGGCTCGCCTCGTCTCGACCGACCGGGGTTCGCCGATCGGGAGGTTTGGGATACCATGAGGCCGCTGTAGTCATGCGGACGACACGAAACGCAATAGCCGTGGGTATGGTGACGCTGCTTGCCGGCGTGGGTCTGTATTACACGTTGAAGATGGTCGACGAGTCGAGCACGTCGGGCGACCTGTACCGCGTCTGGGCCCTGTTCCCGGACGCCAGCGGGCTGGTGGAGCGCTCGCGGGTCACGATGGCCGGCATTCCGGTGGGCTATATCGACGAGATAGAGCTGATGACCTACTTCGACGACGCGGGTGCGGCCGACGCCGGAGCGGCGGAGCGCAAGCGGATGGTGGGCGCGCGCGTCACGGTCGCGGTCGAGGGCGACGTGCCGCTCTACCGTGACGCCAAGGCGAACAAGATGGTCGGCTCGGTCGTGACCGGCGACTACCTGATCGTGCTCTCGCCGGGGGATCCCGAGACCGGGCGGGTCGAGGACGGCGATCGAATCGAGGCGGAGGTCTCGGGGCTGTTCGACCAGGTCGACACGATCGCCGGTGACATAGAGCAGGTCACGGGCAACCTGCGCCGCGTGTTCGGATCCGAGGAGGGCGGCCGCCAGATGGGAGAGGTGCTCGCCAATCTCAAGGACATCTCGGTCTCGATCAACGAGCTGCTCGAGCAGAACCAGGAGACGGTCAACCGCACGCTGGAGAACATCGACGGAATCACCGCCAGCGCGCGTCCCGGCCTCGAGCAGATCGTGAACGACATGCGGGAGATCACCTCGGCGCTGCGCGAGTTCGTGGAGCAGAACCAGGAGCAGGCCGGGGAGGCGGTCACGACCGCCGGCGAGACGCTCGAGGAGATCCGCGTGGCGGTCTCCAAGCTCGACCGCGTGCTGGACGACGTGGGCGACGTCTCCCAGGGCGTGGCCGAGGGCGAGGGCACGGTCGGACGCCTGCTCAAGGACGACAAGCTGATCGACGATGTCGAGAACGTGGTGGACGACGTGGGCGGGTTCGTCCACAGGATCACCGCGCTGAAGACGATCGTGGGGCTGGCCGGCGAGTTCAACTTCTACGAGAACTCGATGAAGACCATCTTGCAGCTCCGCCTCCAGCCGCGGGAGGACAAGTACTACCTGATCGAGGCGATCTACGATCCCCGCGGCGCCACCGCGCGGCGCGAGACCGTGGTGCAGTCGACCAACCCCGACGAGCCGGCCCAGTACCGCGAGGTGCGCTACGTGACGCGCGACAGCCTGCTGTTCTCGTTAATGTTCGCGCGCCGGCTGCGCTTCGCCACCTTCCGCTTCGGGATCAAGGAGAGCTCCGGCGGGCTGGGGCTCGACATCCACCTGCTGCGCGATCGGGTCGAATTGTCGACCGACCTGTATCGCTTCGGCGAGGACGTCTACCCGCGCCTCAAGGGGATGGCGGCGATCGAGTTCTTGCGCCACCTCTACATCGTGGGGGGTATCAACGATTCGCTAAACGAGAGCCGCGACTACTTCATCGGCATGATGGTTCGTTTCAACGACGAGGATCTCAAATCGATCCTGGCCTTCTCCCCCAGCGTGCCCAGCGGATGAGCGGGGACTCGGGAGAGGAGAGGCGCAGCGACGCGCTGGCCCGTCCGGTGCGGGCGGCCAAGGGCACGGCGCTGGGGTTCGCCGCCGGCTTTCGTCATCTGCTGGGAGGGCTGCGCTTCGCCTACGTGGATCACCGCGAGCTGGCCAAGCTCTACGTGCCGCCGATGCTGCTCGGCGCCCTGATCCTGGTCGGCGGCTGGATCGGCTTCGCCTACCTGGCGGACGACGTGGTGGCCTGGCTGTGGGCCGAGCCCGAGCAGGACGCCTGGTGGGGGATCAAGCACTGCCTGTGGAGCGCGCTCGTGGTCGTGGTCTGGGTAGCGTTCTTCTTCGTCACCGTCGTCAGCTCCGCGGCGGCGTTCGTCGTGATGGTGGCGCCGTTCAACGACTTCATCTCGGAGCAGACCGAGGGGATCATCGGCAGCTGGGAGCCGCGTCCGCTCAGCATCCGTTTTCTGCTGGCCGACCTGGGTCACACCGTGGCCTTCGAGCTGGCGCGCCTCGGCCTCAAGGCCGCCTGGCTGATTCCGCTGCTGATCCTGTCCTGGATCATCCCGGTGATCGGCCACCTGGTCTACATCGGTTTCGGCGGCTACCTGCTGGCCAAGTATTTTGGAATGGACTACGTGGACTGGACGCTGGCCAGGCGCGGGTACAGCTGGAAGGAGCGGCTGGCCTTCGCGCGGCGGCACCGCTGGGCGCTGGCCGGTTTCGGCACGGCCGTGATCCTGGCGCTGATGATTCCGCTGGGCTTCGTGCTCGTCTGGCCGGGGGCGGTCACGGGCGGAACGCGGCTGGCGATCTCGCTGGGGCCGGAGGACCGCCGGGACAGGCGGGCGGGCGAGGCGACTCGCGACGACTGAGCAAAGGGCCGAGAGGAGAGAATGCCGAACGCGCGCTCCGTGGTGCTGGTGCTGTGGACGGTCGTCTGGGCCGCGATCGGTGTGATCTCGGCGATCGTCGATCCCAGAGGGCGGCTCTATCTGTGGCTGGCCCAGCGGCACTGGGCCAGGCAGATCCTGTGCCTGGCCGGAGTGAAGCTCTCGGTGCGGGGCGCCGAAAACGCGGACTGGAAGCGTTCCTACGTGATCGTGGTCAACCACCAGAGCCAGCTCGACATCCCGGTGCTGATGAACGGCCTGCCCGGGGCGATTCGATTCCTGGCCAAGCGCAGCCTGTTCTTCATCCCCCTGTTCGGGTGGTCGATGTGGCTGGCCGGCTTCATTCCGGTCGACCGCGGCCGATCCCGGCGCGCGCGGGCCTCGATCAGGCGCGCCGCCGAGCGGATTCGCCAGGGTCCGTCGCTGGTCGTGTTTCCCGAGGGGACGCGCAGCCCGAACGGCGAGGTGCAGCGCTTCAAGTCCGGGGCGTTCGTGCTGGCGATCAGGTCGGGAGTGCCGATTCTGCCGCTGGCGGTGCGCGGGACGTTCGAGGTGGTGCCCAGGCACCGCCTGGCCGTCCGGCCCGGCCCGGTGGAGCTGATCGTGGGGAGACCGATCGAGACGAGCGGCAAGAGCATGGCGGACAAGGAGGACCTCCGCCGCGCGGCCCACGAGGCGGTGATCGAGATGCACCGGACCGGGGAGCCATCCGCGCTTTAGGGCTCCCCACGGCGCGGAGTGCTCGATCCGATCGACTCTTGATTGTTTTACGCGATACGCTAATATGGAGAAATAGAACGTCTCACCAGACACCGAGGAGGGGGAGATGAAAGCTCGAAAAAGAAAGATGAGCGGCGGCAGGACTGTGTATCGCAGGATCGGGGGGGGGATATATCCCCTTCCTCGCGATGACCGCGATGCTCGCAGCTTGCACCGAGAACCCCGGCGCCGTGCCCCGGCAGCCTGACCGGCAGGTCTCGTTCGACAGCGAGGGAGCGGTTCCTCCCGAGGCGCCTCCGGGCACGGGCCAGGATGGGACGCCGTACGTCCAGGGACCGGAGGCGGTGGAGCTGTTCTGGAACGACCCTTCGTACGTTTCCAAGGACCGCGCCGTCGTCCAGATACGCAGTCCGGGCGGTGTGCGCTGCACCGGTACGCTGGTGCACCGCTATTTCCTGTTGACCGCAGCGCACTGTTTTT
>JAWOBP010000193.1:0-22305 GCA_046484285.1 Polyangia bacterium | reverse complement strand
ATAATATTAATGCCTTTAATAGTTAACAGCAATACAGCCGGGGTGTTCACCAGCATATCTTCCATCTGGAATTCTAATGCTGTGATCCGCTCTTCCAGGACTTCCAGCTGATTTAGCCTGAACTGGACCTGTTTGTCTTGGAACCGGGCCCAGTCCGGGCAAGGAGCTGCTAAAGCCCTGCGGGCTGCTTTGAACAATAGCTCGATCTCATGGTCTTTAAGCCTTAATCCTTCGGCCGCGGACAGCTGCTGAAGACCAGTTTTGCCCAGTTGCAAGATCTCATCCGGCAAAGGACAGTGACGCATAATCATTCGGCTTTCCCGGCTCCAAAAGGAGTTAAAGATCTTCTGCTTTTTCAGTGCAGCCGGATCGACCAGGCCCTGGAATTCCCTGAAAAGCATGGTCATTAACTGGCGGATCTGTGTCTTTAAAGCAGACGCTTCGGTAACATGCTGACGCCGGGTACGGCAGATAAGCTGCATTTGCTCGTAGTAACCAGTCACACGTTTAGGTGATATGCCGTTGTTGGCAATAATCGCCTGGCCAATGGCCATTAAGTCTTTGTCGTCTGTCTTGGAATAATCCAGCATCTTTTTACGTTCACAGGAGGTGGTGTAAGAATTGACCAGGTTTACTTCATAACCAAGTTTTTCTAAAGCATCAGCAATTGCGTTGTGATAACAGCCGGCAACCTCAACGCCCACAAAAACCCTTTGTGCCTTGACGCAATCTACCCAGTACTGAACTTTCTGATGCAGCGCAACCATATCTTCATTATTTACAGCGAAGAAGAAGGATTTCTCAAGGACTCCACCGAAATAATCAAATATCAAGGCTTTCGGGAAATCACGGGCTGTGTCAATGACGAACCGGGGCAGACCTACTCGATCCAGGCCTCGGGAACAGATGCGGTCGCGCCGTTCGAGGTCGTTCTCGATGCGCCCGACGACCTGGGCGAGATCACGGTCGACGGCATCTCTCCCGTCGAGCGGACGCCTTCGATCAAGGAAGGCGAGGAGCTGGAGATATCATGGGAAGGCCGCGGTTACGGCGACGAGGTGATCGCCGAAATCGGCTGGACGAGCATGGGGCTGCCCTGGAAGATGACGTGCAGGATGCGCGACGACGGCCTGTTCGTGATTCCGCAGCGCTACACGCGCAACATGCACGATCCGATGCACAGCGGCGACGAGGAGCTGACCCTGACGCGCGTCAGACAGGTCTCCTTCCGCAGCGAGGGTCTCTCCAGCGGGACCTTCGCCTTTGTCGTCTCGTCCAGGTTCCCGGTCAGGCTCCAGGACGAAAATTGAACTTTTTCGTCTCTCGTCGGTCAAAGAACAGTGAGCGGCCGGGCCGCTCGATTATCGGTGGAGGTTTTGCGATGCGAGTCAAATTGATTGTGTCGACGCTGTTGCTCGCCGCCGTCTGCGGCGGGGCTGCCGAGGCCAAGCGGGGGCTCCGCGTGCAGGTGGGCAAGGACGACGTGGATCTGGCCAACCGCCAGATCACATTTCGGCTCAACAAGCCGGCCGACTCCGCCGAGCTCAAGGTCTACGGAGAGAACGACGTGCTGCTGGCCGAAAAGGCCGAGGTCTACGACGGAGCGCCGGCCGGCACCGAGCTGACGATCAGCTGGCCGGAGCTGCCCGAGGGAACCGACAAGTTCCGCATCGACCTCAAATTTTTCGACGTCAACGAGTTCTGGGTGGGAATGTCGATCTGTCGTTTCCACGGGGAGATCCCGCACCGCGAGGTGGTCTTCGAGACCGGCAAGTGGGAGATCCGCCCCCAGGAAGCCCCCAAGCTCGACGAGGCAATCCCGCGCATTCTCGACATGATCGAGCAGTCCAAGATCTGCGAGGACACGGGCCAGGCGCTCTACATCGCCGGCTACACCGACACGGTCGGCTCGATCGCGGACAACCGCGTGCTGTCGCGCAAGCGCGCGCGGGCCATCGCCGAGTACCTGATCGAAAACGGGCTCGCGCAAAAAAAGATCTCGGTCTACGTCCGCGGGTTCGGCGAAGAGGTGCTCGCCGTGGAGACGGAAGACGACGTGGACGAGGAGCGCAACCGCCGCGCGGACTACATCATCTCGAACTTCCCGCCGGACATTCCGGGACCTGGCGGCTGGGTCAAGATCAAGTAGTCAGCGCTTCCTGACCGTCTTGATCACCGCCTTGCCGTCGCGAATCACGACCTTGAAATCATCGATCCGCTTCTTGCTCGCGAGCTGCTTGTCCAGGGTGCGCGAAATCTTGCCGTAGGTGATCTTCTCCACCGGCTCGCCGGTCTTCTTGCGCGCGGCCAGATAGGAGCGGTAGATGGCGCGCTTGCGCTTCTCGTCGATCGCGGCGGCCGACGCGCTCGCCGATTCCGCCGAGCGGCTCTGCGCGGAGGCTTGCGCCGCCGGCTGCCGGGCGGGCGCCTTCCGGGGCCGGGGCACGGCCGCGGGTCTATCCTCCCGCCCGCCATGCGCTTTCGGCGGCTGGGGACGCGGCGGCTCAAAGGCTCCGCTACCGGGCGGAGGCGGAGGAACGGGCGACTCCCTCTTGGACGGCGGGGGCGGAGGGGTCACCGAGCGGCGCGAGAAGAACGCGGACAGCTCGTCGTCGTCGTCGTCGCCCTTCTCCCGCGCGTCTCGGATCAGCCTCTCGTGATACTCGTGCACTCCGGTTCCGACCTCGGGGACGGGCGTCTTGTCGGGATCGGTCCGCCCGGACGCGCCGTCCGCCGCGGCCGGATCGGGACCGGCCGGATCGGCGAACGGGTCGTCGAGCTGATCGATCTGACCCGAAGGCGGCGGAGCCTCTCGTCCGCCTTCTCCGAACGGCTCGTCGAGCGCCTCTCTCGCCTCGGCGTCCAGCTCCACCGCCCGCGGCTCGCGACCCTCGCCGAGCTCGCCGAGCGCCTGGGAGGCCTTCTCGGCCATGTCGCGATGATCCCCGCGGCGCTGGGCGCGGGCCACGTCGCGCTGGTAGGTCCCCTCTTCGATCTGCCTGCAGATTCGCCGCCAGTAGGTGGACTGCGTGTTGAACTTCTGGATCTGGGTCTGCATGCGGAAGCGGACCGCCGTGTTGCGCACCTGCTCGCGCCGCAGGGCCTGGATCTTGCGCTCCACCGCCTTGCGCTGCACCAGCGGCTCTATCTTCTCGATGCCCATGAAGTACTGGTTGTACAGCGCCTGGAGTCGATCGAGCGATTGCTCGAGATCCTCGACCAGCTGCTCTTGTTCCTGCGGAGTCATCTCCCGGCGATCCTAGATCTCGTACACGGCGAGATCATCGAAGTAGACCTCGCTTTCCCAGTTGTTGAACGCGAAGTGCTCGTGCCCAGCACCGGCCAGCGGCTCGTCGTCCTCCAGCGTCAGAAACTCCTCGCCATCCAGCTTCCAGATCAGCTTATCTTCCTTGCGAACGACCGAGAAGCGGTACTCCCGATCCGGCTCGCCGCGGAGATCCTCGCGCGAGACGCGGCCGTCTCCGTGCTCGTCCATGCGGGCGATGATCGAGCGGGTGTTGTTCCAGCCGCCCAGGATGACCACGTAGCTGGTGGCCACGTAGGAGGCCTTCCGGGCATGGGAACGGCCGTCTCCGAACAGCTCGACCTTGATGTCGACCGCCGGGCTCGCCGAGCTGGCAACGAACTCGACTCTCGCGTCGCGCGGGAGCTCGCGCCGCAGCCACAGCGGGTGGTTGTGCGCTCCGGCGGCGCGCAGGCGCCCGTCGACGATGCGGTAGCGCCCGTCGCTGGTGTCGAGCCAGCTCGATCCCAGCGACTCGCGCTCGAAATCGTCTTCGAACAGAAGCCTTCCCTCGCCGACAGTCGGTTCGGCTCCCTTGCCGGAAGAACAGGCGGCTGCCGCAACAGCTATCGCGATCGCGCAAGCTCGCATCATCATTCGTCGATCCCGAGAAACGACAACGAGCCAATCTATCAGCTAAGACCGCCGGCGGCAACAGCGCCATCCAAGGAGCACTCCGCGCTGTGGGGAAAACGTTTCGGGCCGGGGGCCTGGAGCTGCGTCAGGCCCGGGTATCAGACACCAAGAACAGACAGCGGCGGTATTCGCCGGCCGAAGCACATCCGGCCGGACCGCTGCCTGATATCTCGGCTGTTCCCGCCGCAAATCGGTCGCCTGCGGCCGATTCTCGCCCCGGCTCGTCCCCCGAGATCACTCGTTTCTGTCGAAAAACCCGGCTTCGGACGCACCCCGGCGCCCGGCGCCGCGCCCGGCGGCGTCACTTCCCCCCTCGCCCCTGCCGAATCAGCCCGGCCCGGCTACACGTACCCGCTCCAGTACCGGTCCTCGGGCCTGTAGGGCTCACAGAGCTTTCCAATCAACTGATTATCAACCCGCGCTGCGCTTCAGTGTGTCTGACACCCGAACTGAAAGCACTTTCCGAAAACTAAACCCGACGATTTCGGGTACGGGGCGAGAGATCATCGGCGAGGCCAAGGAACGACGACGAAGAACTGGCGGTGCCAATTCGAGGAGGAGTGACGCAGGGATCGTCGATGAGGGCCGGCCCGACCCGGCATTGTGGGGTTGACGAGGCACTAGCTGGCGACGACGACCGGCGCACCGGTCTGCGCGCCCATCGAGACGCCACCCGCCGCGCGACCCCTCGAAAGCGCCGATCCGCCTCGTCCCTGTCCCGAAGACGCCCGGGGCTGCCCGCCGATGCGACTCGGCGCCTCTCAGAAAACCCTACAGCGCGGATTGCTCAGTTGACGGCCACCTTGGGAGGATCTATATTTGATTTAGAAAATACGGAACGAAAGGTACGTTTAATGTTGGACCAGACCACCGAGAAAGAGCGCGTCGAAGAGAGCACCGAGGAGCAAGCTCCCCGCATCCTCGAGGCCGAGGCGGCCGATCGAGGCGAGAAGCCCAACACCTGCCGCTACTGCGCCGGGTCCAAGTTCTGCTGATCCGCTTCTAGCCCCAACCCCCCGATCCGAACCCAATCCGACCGCTCAGTTGAAGGTCATCTTGCGGATCACGTTCACGCCCGGGACCGCCTTTTTCAGCTTTTCGATCTGCTCGTCCTCGATGTCGACCATGATCAGGTAGAGCGTCTCGAGGTTCTTCAGCCCGTGCAGCGGGGTCAGGTCCTCGACCTTGGTCTGGGTCAGGTCGAGCTCCTCCAGATCCTTCATCCCGGCCACAGGCGTCAGATCGTCGATCGGGTTGCCCCACAGCCTGAGGAAGGTCAGGTTCTCGAACCTGGCAAGCTGGCTGAAGTTCTCGGTCGGAATCTTGGAGTTGCACGTCTCCAGGCCCCTGAGCTGCTCGGCGACCGGAAACAGATCCTCGTAGCTCTTTATATCGGTCTGGCAGAGCTTGACCTTGCGTATCTTGGGTATCCTGGCCAGCGGCGACATGTCCGAGATCGGATCCTTGAGCAGGTCGACCCGCCACAGGTTGGGCATCCCGGCCAGCGGCTCGGCGCTGCGCGCCAGCAGCATCCGCGCCTCGAGCTCCTCGAGCGTATCGATCTTGCCCACCTCGTTGAAGTCGGTGACTCCGGTCCCGGTGATCACCAGGTGCTTCAGTCGCGGCAGCTCGGTCAGCGGCGACAGATCCTTCAGCTTGGTGGCGAAGCGCAAGTCGACGTAGCGCAGGTGCTTCAGCCCCTCGATCGGGGTCAGATCCTCTATATCGGTGAAGCCGAGGAAAATGTGGGTCAGGTGCACGCACTCGGGCAGGACCGAGAGGTCGGCCTTCGACATCGTCTCCTCGATCGTGTCCATCCACTCCTCGCCCTTGTCGGGGTTCTCGCGACCCCAGGTGACCCACCAGGTATCGCCCCAGGGCGGATCGAACACGGCGCACTTCTCGCGCACCTCGTCCGAGACCTCGGGCGGGGGCTCGGGTTCCACCTCGGGGTCGTCGGCCTTCTTCGCAGAGGCTTCGGCTCCTGCGTCGGCCGCCTCCGGCTCTGCGGCGTCCGCGGCGACGGCCTTCTCCCCTGTCTTCTCCGCGGGCTTCGTAGCGGCTTTCCCGGAGCTCGCCTCGTCCTCCTCTTTCGCGGAGGATCGCTTGGATTCTCCGCAGCCGGCGAAAAGCGCCAAGGCTGCCAAGAGGATCGAAAAAAACAATTTGGAATTCTGCATCGAAATGTCTCCCGCGCTTGGGTTACCGGCAATATGCCACTTGCCGCGGCGAGCGCAAAGTGCCACGGTTCTTTCGTGACCGCGAATTCGAGCTTCGACGATCCGCCCGCCCGCCTCGCGGCCCTTCGTTCCGAGTGGGACCGCCACGCCGAGGTCTACGACGAAATCTACCGCGGCTCCGAGGATCGGCGGCTCGAGGAGGAGCTCGCCTTTCTCTCGTGGGCCTTCGCCGAGCTGGCCGCCCGACCGGTGGAGCGCGTGCTCGATCTGACCGCAGGCACAGGCCTGCAGTCGGTGGCGCTCGCCGAGCGGGGCTCCCGGGTCACCGCAGCCGACCTGAGCGGCGAGATGCTGGAGCGCTGCCGGGCGCGCGCCGCGAGACGGGGCGTCGAGCTGGAGCGCATCGTGCGCCGCGCCGCGCACGAGACCGACGAGCCGGGCGAATACGATGCGTGCATCAGCTGCTTCGCCGGTTTTTCGCACATGCTCGATGATCGTGAGGTCCGCGCCACCTTGGCCGCCGTGCACCGCGCCCTGCAGCCGGGCGGAGTGCTCGTCTTCGACGTGATCAACCTGCTGGAGGACGCGCTGGCCGCGCCCGCGGGGCCGATCGAGCGCAGCGGGGAGACCGCCGCCGGCGGACGTTTTCGCACCGTGCTGGAGAACCGCTACGACACCTGGAAGCGCACGCTCGGCTTCAGCGAGGAGACGACCGTGGAGAGGCCCGGCGCGGAGCCTGCCACGGTGCGGGCCGGCTTCACCTACCGCGGCTTCACGCGCGAGGAGCTGCTCGCCTTGCTCGGCGAGCTTCCGTGGGCCCGCGTTTGCGCCTTCAGGGGCTACGGCGACCGCGGCGAAAGCGACGAGACGCGCGTCTACCGGCTCGTATTCGCCGCGGTCAAGGCATGACCCCGGAGCCGCCCGGCTTGCCAAGAGGCCGATTGACGAATAAGCCGTTGATCGGAACGGAAGGGCTCCGATAGAGCCCGACGACGTGGGCGAGTCGATGGAACAGCACGAGCGCGACTCCAGGATCGAGAAGTCCTTGCGCATCGCCGGCACCAGGCCCTTTCGCATCGCCGCGGCCGCATTGCTGCTCGTGGCAGCCTTTGTCGGCGTCTGGCTGCTCGTCGTGCCCCACGTCGAGAACGTGCCGAGCGTCTACCGCCTGGCGATGGGGCGCGCACCGCTCCGGCAGGTGGACACGCGCCTGGCGTGGACGCTGGCCGGCCTGTCGCTGACGGCCGTCGCAGTCGGCGCCGCGGCGAGGCTCGCGCTCGAAAGGAGAACTTTGCGCTGATGGATCTGGGCGCCCTGATAAAATCGGTGATCTACGTCGTGTCGAGCTCGCTGCTCTACCCGACTCTGCTGCTGCTCTCCCTGCTCAGCATCTGGATCCTGTTTCACGCCGGAGGATTCGTGGCCGAGTGGATCGAGCGGATCCGGCTGCGGAGGCCCAAGACGGCCCGGCTCGCCGCCGCGCTGCGTGACGAGGAGAACCCGCGCGGGCTTTCGCTTCGCACGCGCGCTTTCCTGGTCGATCTGCGCAGGCTGCTGTCCGGCGATCACTCCCCGCGCGAGGCGCTGGTGGCCGCGCATCTGGACGAAGCGGTGGCCCGCGCCTACAAGTCGCTGGACCGGGTGCGGCTCGTGACCCGGATCGGGCCGGGGCTGGGGCTGATCGGCACTCTGATCCCGATGGGCACCGGGTTGGCCGCGCTCGGCGAGGGCGACCTGACGAGGCTCTCCTCGGATCTGGTGATCGCCTTCACCACCACCGTGGTCGGCCTGGCGCTGGGGATCACGTCGTTTTTCTTCTACACGCTGCGCAAACGCTGGATCGACGAGGACGTGCGCGCGATGGAGCTGGCCGCCGAGCTGCTGAGCGAGGACGAGGACGGCTCGGCCAGAGGAGAGGTCTGATGCGCTACGTGGGAAGGACGAGACGGCGCGGGGACGAGCCGGGCGGAGACGATCCGCTGACCGGCGTGGCCAATCTGTTCGACATCGGCCTGGTCTTCATCGTCGGTCTGCTGGTGATGCTGTTCAATGTCTTCAGCCTGCACGATCTGCTCGATCCCGATTCCGAGGTGACGATCACCAAGAAGGTCGACAACGAGGAGCTGGAGATCATCACCAAGAAGGGTACGAAAATCGAGGCGCGCAAGGTGACCAAGAAGAGGGCCAAGGGACGCGGCGAGCGCCTCGGGGTCGCCTACCGCCTCGAGGACGGCTCGATGGTCTACGTCCCCAACTGAGCGTCATGGTCGAGTCGTCCGAATCTGTCCGTCTGCTGCGTCCCGGCTCGATCGCGGCTTTGCTCGCGGTCGCGATCGCCGCCTCGGTCTGCGCCGGACCGACCGCCTCGCTGCCGGTCTCCGGCGCCGCAGACGCGAGGCCCGATCGCGGCGCGCGGCGAATCGTCTCGCTGGTGCCGTCGGTGACCGAGACTCTGTTCGCTATCGGCGCCGGGGAGTCGATGGTCGGCGTCACCCATCACGACCGCTCGCCGGCCGCAGTGCATGCAAAGGCCGTGGTCGGAGGCTTCGCCGCGCCCTCGTTCGCGGCGATCGAGGCGCTCGAACCCGATCTGGTGATCGCCTCGCGGATGCACACCGAGCTGAGCGAACGGCTGCGCGCGGCCGGCCGCGAAGTCGTCGTGATGGACGACATCGATCTCAAGACATTTTACGAAAGGACTCTGGCCCTGGGCGAGTTGACCGGAGAGACCGAGCCGGCGCAAATGCTCGTCGAGGAGATCCGGGCACGCTTGGAGCGCCTGGCCCGCAAGCTGGACCGCATCCCCCAGGACGAACGGTTGCGCGTGGCCCGGTTGATGGGGCTGGAGGGCCCGACCGCCCCGGGGGACGACTCCTTCCAGCTGGAGTACATCCGCGCGGCGGGAGGAATCCCTCCGTGCTGGGGAGAGGACGGGGCGGTCGCGAGCCCCTCGCCCGAGCAGTGGCGCGCCTTCGACCCGGAGGTGATCTACGCCTGCGGAGAGGGCGTCGACTGGCTGGCCCGGCTGCAAAGCGACGCGCGTTTCAGCGGGCTGAGCGCCGTGCGCGAGGGGCGCGTCTACAGCTTTCCCTGCGCGCTGACCTGCCGTACCTCGGTGCACGCGGCGGACTTCGCCGAGTGGCTGGCCGCCACGATCTACCCGCGCCGACTGACCTCCGAGCAGACCCGGCTCGGGGATGATCGCGTCCTTTCGCACAGGGCGATCCGGATCCCCTTCGATTATATCGAGGAAGCCCGGGTGGTGCGCTCGGCGATCGACGACTTCGAGCACCGCTCCCTGGTGCTGGAGCTGGCCGAGCCGATGCGAGTGCTCTCCTCGCTGGAGGGACTGCGCGAGCAGGTCGTCGCCGTGGTCAATCACGGCCTGCATCCCGCGGCCTGGGAGGCGCTCCACGCCGACGGCCCGGAGGCGACCTCGGAGCGGGTCTGCGAGGTGCACGGTCTGGAGAGCGCCGCGACCGCGATGCTGCACACCGGGGCCGGGCTGGAGAATCGCGCCGTGGCCCAGAAGAGTTACGCAGAGCTGGCCGTCGTCGCGCTGGTCACGGCCGGAGTGCGCTCCAACGCGATGCGCGCCGGCGAGGACGAAGGGCGCTGGATCGAGCCGGGTACGATCAACATCATTCTATTGACCAGTCGGCGCCTGACTCCGCGGGCGATGGTGCGGGCCGTGATCGCGGCCACCGAGGCCAAGACCGCAGCGCTGCAGGATCTCGACGTGCGCAGCTCCTACACTCCGCTGGCTCAGGCGACCGGGACCGGCACGGACAACGTCGTCGTAATCGAGGGAGCGGGCTCGCCGGCGGACAGCGCCGGCGGCCACACCAAGCTGGGCGAGCTGATCGCCGGGGCGGTCAGCGAGGCAGTCCGCGAGGCTGTCGGCCGCCAGAATGCGCTGAGCGCCGACCGCAGCGTTTTCGCTCGTCTCGACGAGCGGGGCCTGGGGGTCGCGGAGATAGGCGAGCGCTACCTGGCCGGCCGTGCCGACCATCCGCGGCGGGCAGCGGGCGCGCTGGAGCGGGCGCTGCTCGATCCGGCCGTCGCGGGACTGGTGGAGTCGGCGCTGGCGCTGGCCGACTCAAGGCGCCGCGGCCTGGTCGGCGACCTGACCGCCTTTACCCGCGCCTGCCGCGCGACGGTGGCGGAGGCGACCGGCGTCGAGCCGCTGCCTTCGATCGACGCGGTTCCCGCCGGCGAGCTACCCGAGCCGCTGGAGCAGGTGCTGGAGGCGTTGATATCCGCGGCGCTGAGCAGCGCCGATCGCACGGACGGAGAGCCCGCCGCCGAAGCAACGGGCCAGGAGCGCTGCGCTCCGTGAGCGGGAGGTCGCCAGGGGCGCTGGCCGCCGCGACGCTGGCCCTGGCCGCGCTGTCCGCCGCTCGCGGTGCGCCGGCCGAGGAGCTGGTCGCGCTGCTCGTCTCCCAGGCGGACACCTACGTTGTCACCAAAGGGATCAAGAGCGCGGAGCTTCCCGGCGGCGTGCGCGCCGAGCTGTTCACTCCCGAGCGGCTCGCCGGCGAGGGCGAGGCGGGCGAGCGCCTGCGCGGCGCGGATGTGATCGTCGTCGACGTGATGGTCCGCGAGCTGGTCGACCACCTGCTGGAGAACGTCTCGCCAAAGAAGAAGCGTGTCTTCGCTGTGCGCGGCTCGCGGGACGACGCCCGGCTGGCCGAGGCAGAGATAGTCTTCGACGAGGCGATCATGGCGTATTTCGATCACTTCTCGTCGGACAACGTGGCGAGCCTGATCGAGCGCGTCGTGCACCGCGAGCTGGACGACTCGGTCGGATACGATCCGGTCCGCGAGCTGCCGAGCCTGGGCGTCCACCACCCGGACGCGCCGCGCGACTTCGAGGACGCCGACGAGTACGTGCAGTGGTGCTCCGGGCGCGAGGGGTTCGATCCGGACGCGCCCTGGATCGGAGTCATGACCTACTCGACGGCGGTGATCGAGGGGCACGTCGAGATGCTCGACCGGGTCGTGCGCCGCCTGGAGCGGGAGGGCTACAACGTGCTGGCCGCCTTCGGTCGCTCCGAGCGGGTGCTGGAACGTTTGTTGGTCGACGCGCAGGGAAGCTCGCGCGTCGATCTGGTGCTGGCCTGTTCGCTCAAGTTCCGCTCCGCGCTCGACGAGGCGGTGCGCGAGGCGGTGCGTCGCCTGGACGTGCCGGTGATCAACGCGATCGTCACCTACTACAGCAGCGTGCCCGAGTGGCGCGAGAGCCCGCGCGGACTGGCCGGAATGGAGGTGGCCTGGGCGGTGGCCAACCCCGAGCTGACCGGGCTGATCGAGCCTTCGGTGATCGGGGGCAAGGTCGAGAGCGAGGATCACTCGACCGGCAACCGCGTGTTCGTCACGAGGATGGTGCGCGACAGCTTCGAGCACCTGCTGGGCCGGATCCGCGGCTGGCTGCGGCTGGCGCGCAAGCCGAACGCCGAGAAGAAGATCGCGATCCTCTTTTACAACAACACTCCGGGCAAGCAGAGCATCGGCGCCAGCTACCTCAACGTCTTCGCCAGCCTCGAGAAGATCCTGGTGCGGCTCGAGGCCGAGGGCTACGCGGTCGGCTCGCGCGAGAATCTCGACGCCGAAACGACCCGCGATCTGATCGTCCGCTCGGCGCGCAACGTGGGCAGCTGGGCTCCCGGCGAGCTGGAGGAGATGGTCGCGGCGGGGCACGTGGCGCGGCTTCCGCTCAAGACCTACCGGGCGTGGTTCGACGAGCTGCCCGACGAGTACCGCGACGGCGTGCGCGAGCAGTGGGGAAGCGCCGCCGACTCGGAGGTGATGATCAGCGACGGCCGGGTGCTGATTCCCGCGATCGAGCTGGGCAACGTGGTGCTGATGCCCGAGCCGTCGCGCGGTTACTCCGACGATCCGCTCAAGCTCTACCACTCGCCGATTCTGTTTCCGCACCACCAGTACACCGCGGCCTACCTTTGGCTGCACGAGGTGTTCGACGCCGACGCGCGCATCCACCTCGGCACGCACGGCACCCACGAGTGGCTGCCGGGCAAGCAGGCCGGCCTCTCGACGAGCTGCCCGCCGGAGGTGCTGGGCACGGACACGCCGAGCCTCTATCCCTACATCGTCGACGACGTGGGCGAGGGCATCCAGGCCAAGCGCCGCGGCCGCGCGGTGGTGATCGATCACCTCGTCCCGCCGCTGGTGCGCTCCGGCCTCTACGCCGAGTACCGCACGCTCAAGCAAAAGATCGGCCAGGCCCGGGCCGCGGCCTCGCTGGACGCCGAGACGGCCGGGCTCAAGCTGGCCGGGGTCGAGCGCCTGGCCGCCGAGCTGGGCGTGCTCAAGGACCTCGGACTCGAGAGCGTCGCGCCCGACGACCTGGTCGACCTCGAGAGCTACCTGGCCGAGATCGGCGCCGACTTCCTGCCCTACGGCCTGCACACCTTCGGCCGCTCTCCGCGGGGCGACGCGCTCGAGGAGACGGTCGCGGCGATCCGCGAGCAGAACCCGGAAGCGCCGCGGGGGGAGCTGATCTCGAGGCTCGAGATCTCGGGCGATCTCGAGATCGAGCGATTGGTGGCCGGGCTCGAGGGCCGCTTCGTGCCGGCCGGCCGCGGCAACGATCCGCTGCGCAACCCCGAGGCGATCCCGACGGGCAAGAACTTCTACGGATTCGACCCGGACCGCATCCCTTCCCGCGAGGCGTTCGCCCTCGGCCGTCGCGCCGCGGAGCAAATGCTGGCCGAGCGGCGCGGGCCCGACGGAGAGCCGCCCTCCAAGGTGGCGCTGGTGCTGTGGGCCACCGAGACGATCCGCAACGAGGGGATGAACGAGTCGACGGCGCTGTGGCTGATGGGGATGCGGCCCAGCTGGGGCGCCGGCGATCGCGTGACCGGGATCGAGGTCGTGCCCGGCGCCGAGCTGGGCCGCGCCCGGATCGACGTGCTGATCAACCCCTCGGGGCTCTACCGCGATTTGTTCCCCAACATGATCAGGCTGCTCGACGAGGCGGTACAGAAGGCGGCGCGCCAGACCGACGTGGAGAACCTGATCGCGTCCAACTCGGCGCGCATCCGCCAGCGGCTGATCGAGCGCGGCACGGCTCCCGAGCGGGCCGAGGCCCTGGCGCGGATGCGCATCTTCTCCGAAAAGCCCGGCAACTACGGCAACCGGGTCGTGGAGGTGACCGGCGCCTCGGGACTCTGGGAGTCGGACACCGAGATCTCGCGCGTCTACGAGCGCCACACCGGCTACGCCTACGGCGCCGGCGAGTGGGGCGTGCCGGCCCGCGAGCTGCTGGGCGACAACCTCTCCGAGGTGGACGTGGCCGTGCACTCGATCTCGTCGGCGCTGTACGGGACGATGGACAACGACGACATGTTCCAGTTCCTGGGCGGGCTGTCGCTGGCGGTGCGCAACCGGGCCGGCGCCGCGCCGGACACGGTCGTCTCGCTGCAGCGCCGCGCCGAGGAGATAGAGGTCGAGAGCATCGCGCGCACCGTGGGCCGCGAGCTGCGCTCGCGCTACCTCAACCCGGCCTGGATCGAGGGGATGAAGGGCGAGGACTACGCCGGCGCCCGCGAGATATCGAACTTCGTCGATTACCTCTGGGGCTGGCAGGTGACCGTGCCGGACGCGGTCGACGACGCCCGCTGGAACCAGACCTACGAGGTCTACGTGGAGGACAAGTACGAGCTGGGAGTCAAGCGGTTCCTTGACGAGTCCAATCCCTGGGCCCTGCAGTCGATCGCGGCCCGGATGCTGGAGTCGGCGCGCAAGGAATACTGGTCGGCCAGCGAGGAGCAGAAGCAGCGCCTGGCCGTGGAGTACGTCGAGAGCGTGCTGGAGCACGGGCTGTCTTGCAGCGACAACACCTGCGACAACCCGCTGTTGCACAGCGAGATCATCGAGATCGCCGAGCCGCTGCTCGAGCGCGAGACGATCGAGCGCTTCCGCGCGGCGATCGAAAAGGCGATCCAACAGACGCTCGCGCAGCAGACCACCGAGCTGGAGCGGCTGAGAAAAGAGTTGATCGAGGGCTTCGAGCGCGAGTCGATGCCGGCCCGCGTCGACGGCTACGAAATGGAGAAAATCGAGCGCGAGCCGATCGTGGACAGAGAGCCGCTGGGCAATGCGCTGTGGTGGGCCGCCCTGGCAGCCGCCGCCGTGATCGCGATCTTCCTGCTCGGAGCGACAACCACCCGCCGCCGGCGCTGATCGGTCCCCCGGCTCAAAGCCGAAGACGGGTGGCTCCTTTCCTCCAGCGCGACCAGCACCAGCGAGACGCCCAGCCACGCTTTGCGAACAGTGCGCATTGCTGCTTGTCGTCCCCCGGCGCCGTCCGCTCTACTGCTCGGATTCGATCTCGCCCTTCAGGTCGGATTCGATCTCCGCGGCGAGCTTGTTCAGCTCGGCGGCGGCGTTCTCCTCGTCGATCTCCTCGGCGGCGCGGATCTGGAACGACTTGCTCAGCTGCGCCTGTTCCTCGCTGTTCAGGGGGGCGTCCGCCGCTTGGGCGGGCTCCTCTGCTTCGGCCTGCTCGTCCGCCTCGGCCCCGGGCTCCTGCGCTGGTTGCTCCTCGGCGACCTTTTCCTCCTGCGAGGAATCATCGCCCCCGCACGCCCCCGCCAGCAGCAAGAGCGGGCAGATCAGCGCGGCTGCCAGAACCGTCGGGATACCGTTTCGTGCTTTGTCGCGTTTCATCTCCGCTCCTCGCCCTCGCGGGCGTTTTCGGGTCCGGCGCCCTTGCCGCGCGCCTGGCCGGCGGCCGCCCCTGAACGCTTGCGCGCGATGCGCCGTTGCGCCTTTTCGAAGCGCTTGCGCTCCTTGGTTTCCAGTTCGATCACCTTCATCTTCAGCTCGTCGTCTCCCTTTTCCATCACGATCTTCTTGATTTGCGCCAGGCGGGCCAGGCGCCGCAGGTGCTTGCGCTGGTTGCGGGCGGTCGGGCCTGTCTTCCCGCCCTTGTGCCCCTTGCCCAGCGCCAGACCTTGGCCGGGCTCCTTGTCCTTGCCGAGCGCCAGGCCTTGACCGGGCTCCTTGTCCTTGCCCAGGGCCAGACCCTGGCCTTTCGCGCCGGGCTCGTCCTCGCCTTCAGACTCTGCCTTGGCCTTGCCCTTGCCCTGCTGGGCCTGGTCCCCGCCCTTGGCCTTGGACTTGCCCTTGCCCTTGCCCTGCTGGGCAGCGGCCTTGCCCTGCTGGCCGCTGCCCCCGCTCCGCTCCGCGGCCTGGGCCTTGCCTTTGCCCTTGCCCTTGCCCTGCTGGGCCAGGGCCTCGCCGCCACCCAGCGCCAGGGCCAGCGCGGCCAGGCAAGAGACCAACGTCACCATCAGTCGTTTCCCGTGCATGTTTGCCTCTCCTCCTAGAGCACGGCGCGCGTGCTCCGAGCCTTCTCGTACAACGAACGTGCCTCGCATCGAATCTCGCGCCTTTTCGACCCTCAATCCTACCGCTTTCTCCCCTTCGGATAAAGGCCGTCTGCCGGGTCCCGCCTTGACAGGTTTTTGCCCGCACAGTAACCCGCTGTTGCGGGCCGCGCTCGCGGCTTTGCGCTAGACCGCTCCCGGTGCCCGAGGTTTCGGATTGTCGTTTTGACCACTCGCCATCGACATCGGCCGTTCCAGTTCGCAATACGAGCCGTGATTCTCCCGCTGGCCTCGGCGTGGCTGCTCACCGTCCCCGAATCCGCGGCGGGCCAGCAGCCGGACGATTCCGAAAACGAGCGCCGCGAAGAAGCACCGGCCGAGGAAGTGCCCGAGCAGCTCGAGCTGCCCGCCGGCTTCGAGTT
The DNA here is from genome assembly GCA_046484285.1 of Polyangia bacterium. Lineage (GTDB taxonomy): Bacteria > Myxococcota_A > Polyangia > JAAYKL01 > JAAYKL01 > CAZHCG01. Next base: position 6,410 of record JAWOBP010000193.1, on the reverse strand, counting down.
CGAGGAGTGCGACGTGCTGGAGACCGAGGTGCGCGGCTACGAGCTGAGGCCGACCGACGAGTCTACCACCTTCGGCGAGACGATCGACGTCAGCGAAAAGACGCGGGGCTCCTCTTCGGTGGGCGAGGTGCTTTCCGAGGCCTCGGGCGTGCAGGTGCGGCGCTCGGGCGGTCCGGGCTCGCCGGCCGCGACCAGCATCCGCGGTTCGACCTCGAGCCAGGTCCCGGTCTATCTCGACGGCGTGCGGCTCAACGCCGGCGGCTTTCCCAGCGTCGACCTCAGCATCCTGAGCCTCGACACCTTGAGCGAGATCCAGGTCTACCGCGGCGGTGCTCCGCTGGGCGTGGGCGGCGCCGGGATCGGCGGCGCGGTCTCGATGCGCACCCGCCGGGCCGAGCGCCCGCTGAGCGAGGTCGCCGCCGGCTACGGCTCGTGGAACACCGTCCGGCTGACCGCCCTGCGGATGGATCGAATCGACGAGCTGGGTTTTCTCGGCGTGCTCTCGGTCACTGGCAGCGAGGGCGATTTCCGTTACCTGGATCGCAACGGCACGCTGCACAACACCGACGACGACCGGATCCGCAGCCGCAGCAACAACCAGAGCCTCGGCTACGGCAACCTGCTCAAGCTCGACGGCCCGCTGGGCGGCTGCTGGCGCTGGACCGCGGCCAACGACCTCCACCAGCGCCGCCGCGGAGTGCCGGGCATCGACAGCCTGCCCACCAGCCGCGCGCACATGTCCACCTTTCGCGACGCGGCCAGCCTGCGCCTGGAGGGGCCGGCCGGCGACGACGACCTGCGGCTGGAGGTCGAGGCCAGCTACCTGCTGATCCGCGAGGATTTCGACGACACCTACAACGAGATCGGGATCGGCTACCAGCGCACGGTCTCGCGGGCCGACACGGTCGGATCCAGCGCCTTGCTCGAGGCCGAGCTGGCCGAGGGACACACCACCTCGCTGCGCGCCGAGGGCAACTTCGAGAGCTTCGGCTACCGGGAGCTGGTCGCCGGGGAGTCCCCGGATCCGGCGCGGCGGCTGCGCACCTCGCTGGGGCTCCAGCACCGCTGGCTGCCCTGGGAAGAGCTGAGCCTCGTGCCGGCCCTGCGCGCCGAGCTGCACCGCTCGAAGTTCGGAGGCGGCGAGTTGGCCGGCGAGATCTCGCGCGCGCCGGCCTCCGACTCGACCGACGTCTTCTTCTCGCCGTCCTTCGGCGCGCGCTGGGAGGCGGTCGAGGGGCTGTTCTTCCGCGCCAACGTCGGTCGCTACGTGCGCACTCCGGATCTGAGCGAGCTGTACGGCGACCGCGGCTCGGTGATCGGGAACCCCCACCTCGCGCCAGAAGTGGGGATCAACGCCGACGCCGGGGCGAGCTGGATCCACTCCGGCACGAGCAAGGGGCTGACGCTGCTGCGGCTCGACGTGGCCTGGTTCGGATCCTGGGCCGAGGACCTGATCACCTACGTGCAAAACTCGCAAAACACGATCCGGCCCGAGAACGTCGACGCGGCCCGGATCCTGGGAGTCGAGACCGGGCTGCACCTGCTGGCCGCCGACCTGGTCTCGCTGCAGGGCAACTACACCTACCTCGACGCGATCAACCTCTCGAACAAGCCGTACCACGCCGGCAAGCGGCTGCCCGGACGCCCCCAGCACGAGGCGTACGCTCGTTTGGAGCTGGGCCGCACGGCGCAGCGCTGGGGAGGCGCGGTCTGGTTCGACGCGGACTGGGCGGGCAACGTCTATCTCGACCAGGCCAACCTCGAGGAGGACGCGCTGGGCCGGATGCTGCTCGGGCTCGGCTACCGGATCGAGCGGCCCCGCGAGGGGCTGACGCTGACTTTGGAGGTCGAGAACCTGCTCGACACGATCGCGGTCCAGGACGCCGGCGGAAACGATCGCCCGGTGCGGGACTACGACGGCTTTCCCCTGCCGGGGCGCACCGTGATGGCCACCTTGCACTGGAAGATGTGATAGTAAATTAGAGAAGTGATGAGACGATCTGGCGAAGCGAAGAAACGATCGGGGCGACCGCTTGCGGTCGCGTTGCTGGCCGGGGTGCTTGCGGTCTGCTCCTGCGCGCCGGAGAGCGGCTCCGGGGCCTCGCTGGAGGGCAGGGCGGCGCTGGTGATCACCACCGACTACCAGAGCGGCGCCTACAGCGCCGTGCGGCTCTCCGACCGCGCGGTGGTGCGCAACGTGGAGGTGATCCACCAGGACTCGGTCTGCCGCTACGATCCCGTCACCGGCCATCCGTTCGTGATCGGCCGGCTCGGCGCCGACGCGATCGCGGTGGTCGACACCGAGCAGGACTGGACGATCGTGAACGAGTACTCGGTGGGCTCGGGATCGAACCCGCAGGACATCGCGGTGGTTTCCGAACAGCGGGCCTACGTCTCCCTGCTGGGCGAGGATCACCTGCTGGTGGTGCACCCCACCGAGGGGACGCTGCTCGGCGAGGTCGACCTTTCGGCCTGGGCCGACGCCGACGGGCTGCCCGAGGCGTCGGGGATGGTGCGGGTGGGTGACTCGGTCTACGTCGCGGTGCTGCGCCTCGAGAGCTTCCTGCCGGTCAACCAGTCGTACCTGGTGGAGATCGACGCGGCCAGCGGCGAGATCGTCGCCGACTACGAGCTGGCGGCCACGCCCTCGGGCAGGCTGCGCTACAACGAGACGCTGGAGCGGATCGTGCTGGTCGCCTCGGGCGAGTTCGGCAACCCCGACGACGGTGGGATCGAGCTGTTCGATCCTGTCGCCGGGCAGACCGGCGGGCTGGTCGTCACCGAGCAGCAGCTGGGCGGAGACCTGGTCGACGTGGCGATCGCCTCGCAGACGACCGGCTTCGCGGTGCTGGGCGAGATGAGCGGCCAGCTGGGTCACACCAGGGTCGTGATGTTCGATCCCTCCTCGGGGCAGGTGACCCGCGTGCTCGAGGAGGCCGACGCCTGGAACCACATGTACCTGGAGCTGACGCCCGACGACTCGGAGCTGTGGCTCTCGGAGCGCCGCATGTCCTCGCCCGGGATCCGCATCTTCGACGCGGCCGACGGCGAGGAGCTGACCGAGGCTCCGCTGGACGTGGGGCTGCCGCCTTTCACGATCTGCTTTTTGGAGCACGACTGATGGCCGTCTCGGGCCGAGGCGGGTCGGCGCTGCTGCTCTGCGGCGTGCTGGTCGCCTGCGGATCGAGCGGCGGAGGCGGCCAAGACGACTTCTTCGACGGGGACGGCGGCTCGGACGCCGACGCCGATGCCGACGCGGACAGCGACTCGGAGACCGGGACCGGCGCCTTGGCCGAGAACCCGCTGGCGGCCGACGAGGTGGTCGACGCTCCGGGCGACACCGGCGAGGGCTTCGGCGACGCGGGCAACGCGGTCAACGGCGTGCGCGGCGGCGGCGCGGCGGCGGGGAGCACCGACGTCTTCTCGCTGGGCTACGAGCAGGGGGTGGACAACTACATCGTGCTGGGTTTCGGCCAGGCGCGCTTCCACGACGGGCCGGGCAGCGATCTGGCGGTGTTCGAGAACGCCTTCGAGTACGGCGGCGACGCGGGCAACTTCATGGATCACGTGATAGTCGAGGTCTCGGCCGACGGCCAGAGCTGGGTCGCTCTGCCCCACGATTACGTCAACGAGGACGAGACCGTCTACTCGACCGACCCGCCCGACTGGCCGGGCTTCGCCGGAGTGACGCCGGTCCTGCTCCACGAGGAGACCAACCCGGTCGACCCGTTCGATCCCGAGCTGGCGGGAGGAGACCACTTCGACCTGGCCGACCTGCCCGCCGACGCTCCGGCCACGGCCGAGGTGCTGAGCCAGGGCGCGGCCTACGTCAAGCTGACCACCGCCCCGTCGACGACCAACCCGGACACCCAGCAGCCCTACGTGCGAGAAGAGATCTCCGACGGAGCCGACATAGACGGAGTCTACGTCCGCTATCCTTCGGTCCGGTGAGCAACTCCGTGGACGCGTTTCTCTCGCGACTTCGATGCGGGGGCGATTTCAGTTGACAGGACGGAGCGCGAGGCCGAGCCGGGACGCTCGCTCACTCGGTCCTACCTGAACACACACGATGGATTGAGCGCTGTTTCATCTCTGATTCTTGCACCCCGGTACCGGATAATTGCTGACAGGAAAGCTTCTATCAATCAAAGCGCGGCTACGGGGATCGATCTAGCGTTGTCCGAGAGCGGCAGTGACCGCTCGGCCAGGCAGACAAGGCCACCTTCGCCCAGCTCCTCGCCCAGCCGTTCCAGCGCGGCGAAAATCTTTGTGTCTCGTTTGGACGGCGAGGCCGTGCGCTTGATCTCCAGCGGGTGGAGCGCGCCGTCGATCTCGATGAGCAGATCGATCTCGCGCTTCTCCTTGTCGCGGTAGGTGAAGAACGGCGCCTCCCTACCGTTGTGCCAGTAGGACTTGAGGATCTCCGCCACGACCCAGGTCTTGAGGATCGGGCCGGACATCGCGCCGCTCTCGAGGGTGTGCGGCGAAGACCAGCCGGTCAGGTACGCGCACAGCCCGGCGTCGAGAAAGTAGAGCTTGGGCGACTTGACGAGCCTAGTCGTGCGGTTCGTGTGGAAGGCCTCGACCAGGTGGACGACGAAGGAGGCTCGCAGCACCGAGAGCCAGCGCTTGGCTGTGTTGGGGGAAACGTCCGCGTCCCTGGCCAGCGCGACGAGGTTGAGCGTCTGACCGGAGCGCGCAGCCGCGGCGCGCATGAACCTGAGGAACGCCATCTCGTCGCCGACCTGGGTCAGATCGCGGACGTCGCGCTGGAGGTAGGTCTGCACGTACGACCCGTAGAACAGATCGCGGTCCACGCTCGTGTCGGCGGCGATCGCGGGCAGCGCGCCGCGCCAGATGATGCGGTAGAGCTCGGGAGAGGGGAGCCGCTCGCCGCTGGCGAGGCGAGGGGCGAGGCGTTCGGTTGTCGGGAGGAACGGAGCGGCGTTCACGTCGCGCTGCTCGATCTCGCGACGCGAGAGCCCGGCCAGACGCAGCACGCCCACGCGCCCTGCGAGCGACTCGGAGACGTCCCGCATCATATGGAAGTGCTGGGAGCCGGTCAGCCAGAAGCTGCCGGGACGGCGATCCTCGTCCACGATCATCTTGATGTAAGGCAGAAGCTGCGGCGCGTACTGGATCTCGTCGATGACCAGCGGAGGCCGATGTCGCTGCACGAACAGGGCCGGATCCTCGCGGGCCAGGGCGAGCTGCAGCGGGTCGTCGAGCGTGACGTAACCCCGCTCGGGCTCGGACCGCTCGCGAACGAGCGTGGTCTTTCCCACCTGCCGGGCTCCGTTGACCAGGATCACGGGAAACTGTGAAGAGGCCTCCATGAGGAACGATCCCAGCGTGCGCTTCAAATACATGCTGACAGTCTGCAACAGTTACGGCAAATATGCAACCCGATAGTATAAAAGTCGGTTTTCGCATCGAACAGCGAGGCTTAACGACGGGCAAGACTCCTTTGCCAGGTGCTCCGACCCGGGGTGAAGGGGCTCGCGACCAGGGGTGATCGGGTTCGAGACCCGGGGAACCGGCGCTTCGAGCCGGGAACGGTCCGATCTGCCATTTTTTCAGAAACACGACCCCACCTGCTGAAACCGCGTCATCCCGATCGTCGATGACGCCCGTCCGGCTACGCCCGTCCCATCTGTTCCCCCGATCGCGGGCTACGGCGGGATGAACGAGACGTTTCCCCGATCTTCGCTTCAAAGCCGAAGACGGCGAGCACACGCCGGGAGCAGATCCGCCCCCAAGGGGCTATCCGCCGAGCCTTCGGCAAAGGCGGACTTCGTGGCCGCGGGGTTCATCCCCGCGGGACAGCGCCGGAGATATTGGCCGGCCCGAGCACGGATCCCCGCTTGACCGGAACCGATGAAACGGCGGAACAAGGCGGCCTATCGAGTTCCAACCGTGTACTCTCTGCTCGGCCCAGGCCGGCATTGCTTTCATGTAGTGCCCTGCTGCTCTCTCCACGGCGGTGGTCTGGTCGATCCCGGGCTGCCAGGATTGCAGCCAGTGGGCGATTCCCTGCACCACCTCCTCGTGCGGCTTGAGCTTTCCGCTCTCGTCCGTGCAGTGTTTGCAGTAGTCCTCGGCCGGGCCCTTCATCTCGGGCATGGCCAGCGGCTCCCCGCAGAAAAGACACATCTCGTTGTCCATCGCTCCCTCCCTGTCGATTTGTCGTCGGTGAAACACCCTCCCACCGGATCTCTCAGTGCCTCGTCAACCCCACAATGCCGGGTCGGGCCGGCCCTCATCGACGATCCCTGCGTCACTCTCTCCTCGAATTGGCACCGCCAGTCCTTCGTCGTCGTTCCTTGGCCTCGCCGATGATCTCTCGCCCCGTACCCGAAATCGTCGGGTTGACGAGGCACTAGTAGCACGTCAGGCCTCCAAGATCGGGT
>JAWOBP010000159.1:0-11455 GCA_046484285.1 Polyangia bacterium | reverse complement strand
ATCCTCGCTCCACAGGTAGGACGCCGCACGCATCAGCTTGGAGCGCAGCCTCTTCGTCGTCTGCACCAGAGCGCGGAAGGGTCCCTCCACGTTCAGCTCCTGCCTGAGCTGGATGTCCGCCTGCCAGAAGGCCTTGGCCCGCTCGCCGATGTCGTCGTACTCGGCCGGGTCGAACGCCTGGGGCTTGAAGGAGCTGGCAGAGAGGCTGCAACGCACGGTGGAGAGGCTGGGGCCGCGTCCGGACAGCCGTTTGCCGCCCGGAGTGGGCCAGATCGAGACCCCGTCTCAGGCGTTGGCCAAGGCGCGTGAGGCTCTGGAGAGGATAGACGAGGAGATGGCCGCGGCAGAGAACGAAGAGCAGAGAGCCGCGCTGGAGCGCAAGAGAGAGCTCGTGGAGCAGGCGATCCAGCGGCTGAGCGGGGAGTGAGCTGCGGGGTGGAATGTCCCATCCCGGCGATCACTCCCGGCTGAGGGGCGGTTCGTCCCAGGTTTCGTGATCTGATCCCAGTGTGCGATCCCGGCAGGGATGGTTGAGACGGACAGGAAGCGTCCGGAGGTCGGCGTCGAGCGGAGGGGGCGGGATTTTGGGTCGCCTGGAAGGGAGCGGTTTCGGGAGTTGATGGCCTGGAAGAGCTTGGCGATGGCCTGACGTTCGTCTTTGCGGGCGGCGATCTCGAGTGTGCCGGCTGCAAGAGCCGCCCGAGCGGCGGTTCTTTCCGAAATCGAGTTGGCGATGTGATTTGGCTGGCGCCTCTCGGAAAACCCTACAGCGCGGGTTGCTCGGAGCGCTTGCCGGCCAGCGCTTCGGTCACGGTCGTGGCCAGGTCCTTGAAGGTGAACGGCTTGCGCAAAAAAGCGTCCACGGCCATCTCCTTCAGCTCCCTGGCGCGCTCTTCGGTCCAGAATCCCGAGATCACGAGCGCCGCGAGGTCGGGCATCTCCGCGCGGAGAGACCGCAGTGTCTCCGGTCCGTCGATCTTGGGCATCACCATGTCCAGGATCACCAAATCCCAGGGAGCTTCCCTGCGCTTCGCCAGCTCGATCGCCTCCTCTCCGCTGCTGGCCAGCGTGACGCTGTAGCCCAGCTCGACGAGCATCCCGCGCACCGTCGCGCGCACCACATCGTCGTCGTCGACGACCAGGACCCGGGCCGATCCGCGCGGCAGCTCGTCCGTGTCGATCTCCTCGGGGACGAGGCTGGCGCTTCCCAGCGGAAGCAGGATGCGGAAGGTGGTGCCGCGGCCCGGCTCGGATTCGACGTCGACAATGCCGCCGTGTTGTCCCACCGCATTGTAGACCATCGAGAGGCCCAGGCCCGTGCCCTCGCCTTGGGACTTGGTGGTGAAGAAGGGATCGAAGATTCGCTCCAGCGTCTCCTCGTCCATCCCGATTCCGTTGTCCGAGATTTCAACCGTCATCAGATCGACGCTGGTATCGATTCCCAGCCTGGACAGTTTTTCCTCGGGTTTATCGCTCCCCTCGAAGATGCGGATCTCGATACGGCCGCGCTCGCCCAGCGCGTCGCGGGAGTTGATGCAGAGGTTGAGCAGGGCCTGGGTCAGCGTAGTGGCGTCGGCCTCCACCACGGCGCGCTCGACGTCGAATGAGACATCTATTTCGATCTCCCCTGGAAAAGTGTTTCTACAGATGGTGGCCACGTCCTCGGCGACCGCGACCAAGTCGACCGGCTCGGATTCCGTAATCTCGAATCGTGAGAAGGTCCGCAGTCGCGCTATCACCTCGTAGGCGCGCTGGCAGCAGTCGCGAATGATTTCGAGCTGCCGGAGGGTGCGCTCGCGTCGTTTTCCACCACCGATTTTCGCGGCCGCCGATTCGGCCTCGCCGGTGGCCGCCAGGATGTCTTCGAGTATTTCACCGAAATCCCGGGCCAGCCCGCCGGCCAGCCGCCCGACGGTCTCCATCTTCTGGGCTTGGGCCAGCTGCTTTTCCAGCATTACGTGATCGGCCACGTCGCGAACGCTCAGCTCGATGCACTCCTCGCCGGACAGCTCGAGCGGGGCGGCCGCGGTGCGAACCGGAACCGTGCCGCCGTCGGAGCGGACCAGAGCGGTGGGGCTGCCCAGCATGCCGCCCGGTGGGGGAAACGAGCCCAGCGATCGTTCCTCGTAGCGCAGCAGCTCGTCGACACGGCGTCCCAGCAGGGCGGAAAACGGGTAGCCCGACATCTCGGCGAAGCGGTGGTTGATCGCCAGCACTCTCTTCTGGCGAGAGACGATCAGGATCCCGTCCGGGACGTGCTCGAAGAGATCCTGGTAGTGGCTCTCCGAGTCGCGGAGAGCGGCGGTGACCCTGCCGACCAACCAGCCTGAGACCGCCATCGCCAGCGCGATCGCCATCTGGTCGAGCAGCGGCAGCTCCACTGTGTACCCGCCGATCGAGATCACGCGGTAGGGCCCGCCGATGATCAAGTAGAAGGCCGCCGCGCACAGCGCCGCGTGGACGACTGCGGAGCCCACCCCCGCGACCAGCACCAGCCGCGGGCTCTGGCGCAGCGCGGCCAGGGCGATCATCACGAAATAGAGGGCGAAGATCGGTCCGTTGATGAAATTGAGATCCAGGGAGGTCGTGTTCGCCACCTGGACCACGGTGACGAACACTATGTCCATCGCGACGGACAGGTAGGAAAGCAGCGGCCGATATCTCCCGGAGCGGATCGCCGAGAGGTAGACCATGCTGATCAACGCCCAGATGCCCGTATCGACCGCGGTGATCAGCAGACCCGCATGCAGCATCTCCGTGGTGTGCAAGGCATAGGCCGCCGCCAGCCCCAGCATCAGCACGCTGAGCACGAGCCTGATCCGAGAGACGAGCCGCTCGCCTTCGGGACGCGGGTCCCAGCCCGACGGAATCGGCGCCGTCAATGCGTCGAGACCGCTGCCGGTCTGGCGCTCGTCTCTCATCGTTTGCCGATCACCTTCGCCACCTCCCTGGCCAGCTGGGCCAGGGAGAACGGCTTGCGCAGCACACCGTCGATACCGAGCTTTTCGAGGTTCTTGGCGCTGCGGTCGCTCCAGAAGCCGGTTGTCACCAACACGGGTACGTTGCTGCCGCGCTCTCGCAGGCGGCTCAAGGTCTGTTCTCCGTCCATCCGGGGCATCGCCAGGTCGAGAAGCAGCAGGTCGAAGCGGCCTTTTCGCGCCTTGTGGAGCCTCAGCGCGGCCTCGCCTCCGGCCGCGGTCACCACCTCGTAGCCGAGCTCGGTCAGCATTCCGCTGACGGTGGCGCGTACCAGATCGTCGTCGTCGACCAGCAGGATCAGCCCGCTTCCGTGGGGAAGGTCGCTCGTGTCCTCGGGCTCGGGGAGCACGCTGGTCCGCGCGCGGGCAACGTAGAGGCGGACCGTGGTTCCGCGCTCCGGCTCGGACTCCACGGTCGCGGTACCGCCGTGCTGAGTGGCGATGCTGTAGACCATCGAGAGCCCCAGCCCGGTTCCCTCTCCCGGCGGCTTGGTGGTGAAGAACGGATCGAAGACGCGGCTCTGCACCTCGGGCGTCATCCCCGAGCCCTCGTCCTCCACCACGATGCACCAGTAGTCCCGCTCGGGGTCGACCCGATCCATATCAATCCCATCTCCGCTGTCGACCTCCTCCAGGCGCAGCGATATCTCTCCGCCGGAAGGCATGGCGTCCTTGGAGTTGATGCAGAGGTTGAGCAGGGCCTGAATCAAGGCCGTGGAGTCGCCCTCCACCACGGCCGGACGGGGGTGGTCGACCACATTCAAGTCTATCTTGTCCTCGAACGTGTTGCGGCAGATCGACGCAGCGTTGTCCAGGATCTCGCGCAGATCGATCGCCGCGATGTCGGCGGGAGAGCTTCGCGAAAACGAGAGCAGGCGCTGGATGATATCCCGGGCCGACTCCACCTGAGAAGTGATCTCCTCGATCGGACCGCTCAACTCCGCGGAGGCGGCGGCCTCGTCTCCCATCCGCGACCTGGATCGATCGATCATCGATGCCGCGCCGATGATTCCTCCCAGCAGGTTGTTGAAGTCGTGCGCCAGGCCGCCGGCCAGACGACCCAGGCTCTCCATGTTTCGCGAGCGGGCCAGGTGGTCTTCGAGATGGACCTGGCCGGTCACGTCGCGCACGCTCATCTCGGTGCAGTCCCGATTGCCGAAGCGCGCGCTCTGGGTCGCGGTCCTGACCGGCACCTTCTCACCGTCGCCGCGCAGCAGCGTGTCCGTGGCGCCGATTCGGGATCCCGGCGAGCGTTCGTGGGCTTTCTCGATCTGCAAGAGCTCCGCCGATCTGCGGTCCTCGAGGCTTTCGACCGGAACTCCCACCATGTCGGCGAAGCGCTGGTTGGCGGTCACCACGCGCCCGTCCGGATCGGTGATCAGGATTCCGTCCGGCACGTGGTCGAACAGGCTGCGGTACCGGCGCTCCGAGTCGTGCAACGACTTGGCCATGAAGGTGATCACCGAGCCGAAGATCGCCATCCCGAGCGCCTTGGCCACCTCGTCGAGAAAGCTCAGCTCCATGGTCAGGTCGCCCGCGTGGTCGAGCAGGTACCCGCCCGGCAGCAGGCGATGATAGGCCAGGCCGCCGAAGGAGAGGTGGGAGATCGCCGCGAGCGCGGCGGAGAGAATCACCATGCGGCGACCGCCGCGCAGCGCGGCCAGGCCGATCATGGGAAAATACATCGAGGTGATCGGACCGGTGATGAAGTGCAGCGGGAGGATCGGATGCACCGACCACTGCAGGGCGCCGACCAGGGCGATGTCGCAGATCACCGTCAGGATCGAGATGAAGCTGCGGTACAGGCCGCGGCGGATCGCGACGAGCACCACCACGCTGATCGCCGCCCAGAAGATCACCGCCAGGCCGGCCCAGGCCAGCCCCGGCTGCAGTTCGGCGCTGGTGTGGGTCGAGTAGCCGATCAGAAACGCGGAGGTCAAGGCGGCGACAAGGAGGCGCAGCTTGGCCACCAGCCCCTCGCCCGAGGCGCGGGGAGCATCGAAGGGAGCTCGCGGCGAGTCCGAGGTGCGTCTGGTGTCGGAGCGCTTCATCGAGAGAAAGTCTACGACCGGCAAAGGAGGCAGTCCACCCGGCGATGAGTCGAGCCGGGCCGCAAGCGTCGTCCCCGCCTGCGCGGGGACGACGAAGGGACGTTCGCTCGTTGCGTCAGCCCGCTCGGATCCTGCGCGGGCCTGTCGAGGCCCCGGTCGGATTCTCTCCGGGGAAATAGACCCCGGTTTCGTCCGCGGGGCTTGACACCCGAAATCAAAAAGTGCCATTGCAAGGGATACGATCGTCCGCTGGCGATCGGGCGAGAAGGGGCCAGGCGCCGGGCGCCGGCGATTTCGAAAAAGACAAGGAGTATCTCATGAGCACCGAGAACGAGTACAAGAGCGTGGTCGAGAGGAATCCGCACGAGCCGGAGTTTCACCAGGCGGTCAAGGAGGTCTTCGAGTCGCTGGAGCCGGTGATGGACAAGCACCCCGAGTTCCGCGCGGCCAAGATCCTGGAGCGTATCGCCGAGCCCGAGCGGGTGATCATGTTCCGCGTGCCCTGGGTCGACGACAGGGGAGACGCCCAGGTCAACAGGGGCTACCGCATAGAAATGAACAGCGCGCTGGGCCCCTACAAGGGCGGCCTGCGCTTCCACCCCACGGTCAACCTCAGCATCCTCAAGTTCCTGGCCTTCGAGCAGGTGTTCAAGAACAGCCTCACCACCCTCCCGCTCGGCGCGGGCAAGGGCGGCTCGGACTTCGACCCCAAGGGCAAGTCCGATAACGAGGTGATGCGCTTCTGCCAGGCTTTCATGGGCGAGCTGTGGCGTCACCTGGGACCCGACACCGACGTGCCGGCCGGCGACATCGGCGTGGGCGGTCGCGAGGTGGGATTCCTGTTCGGCATGTACAAGAAGATGGCCAACGAGTTCACCGGCGTGCTGACCGGCAAGGGCGCGGGCTGGGGCGGCAGCCTGATCCGTCCCGAGGCCACCGGTTACGGCGAGGTCTACTTCGCCGAGGAGATGCTCAAGACCAAGGGCGACTCGCTGAAGGGCAAGACCTGCCTCGTCTCCGGCTCGGGCAACGTGGCGCAGTTCGCCAGCGAGAAGGTGCTCGACCTGGGCGGCAAGGTGATCACGCTCTCCGACTCCAGCGGCTTCATTTTGGACGAGGAGGGCATCGACCGCGAGAAGCTGGCGTTCGTGATGGAGCTGAAGAACGTCAAGCGCGGCCGGATCAAGGAGTACAAGGACAAGTACCCCAAGGCGCAGTACGTCGAGGCCGACGCCAGCGCCGACCACAATCCGCTCTGGAACGTCAAGGCCGACGTGGCGCTGCCCAGCGCCACGCAGAACGAGATCAACGGTAAAGACGCGCAGAACCTGATCAACAACGGCTGCCGCGTCGTCTCCGAGGGCGCCAACATGCCGACTACGCCGGACGGGGTCGGCCTGTTCCTCGAGAACAAGATCCTCTACGGGCCGGGCAAGGCGGCCAACGCCGGCGGCGTCGCGGTCTCCGGTCTGGAGATGACCCAGAACAGCATGCGGCTCAGCTGGAGCCGCGAGGAGGTCGACTCCAAGCTGCAGGACATCATGCGGTCGATTCACAAGAACTGCAGCGAGGCCGCCGAGGCCTACGGCACGCCGGACAACTACGTCAACGGCGCCAACATCGCCGGCTTCCTCAAGGTGGCCAACGCCATGCTCGACCAGGGCGTGGCCTGGTAGAACGTCACGACCCTGTACCGACGGACCCGCACGAGGTACGCTTCGCCCATGGCCATTTCGTTTTCGATTGCCGAGCTGGCGGAGCGTATCGGGTGCGAGCCGCTCGGCGACCCCAGGCGCGAGATCGGAGAGCTGCGCGCCTTGTCGGAGGCCGGCGAGGGTGCGATATCCCCTCTCTTCCGCTGGCGCCTGCTGAGCGAGGCAGAGGAGCTGCCGGCGGCGGTGCTGGGAAGTCCGGAGCTTTGCGCCAGGGCTCTCGAGGCCGGCGTCGCATCCGCCGTGGCCGGCGACGAGCCGGTCGTCGCCCTGGCTCGCGCGATCGACCTGTTCTTCCCCGAGGAACGACCGGATGCGGGAATCAGCCCCACCGCGAGCGTGGACGATTCGGTCGAGATCGGAGCCGGCGTCTGGATCGGGCCCGGCGCGGTGGTCGAGGCCGGTGCGGTGGTGGGGGAGGGAAGCTGGATCGGACCCAACGCGGTGATCGGACGCGGCTGTCGCCTGGGGCGCTTCGTCCGCGTAGGCCCCTGCGCTGTGATCGGGCACGACGGATTCGGCTTCGTGCCGGCCGAGGACGGCCCGCGCCGGGTGCGCCAGGTGGGCGGGGTGGAGATCGGCGACTGCGCGGAGATCGGCGCCTGCGCCTGCGTGGACAGGGCGACACTGGGCCGCACCTCGATCGGGGCGGGAACCAAGATCGACAACCTGGTACAGATCGGGCACAACGCACGCGTCGGCCGGCGAGTGCTGATCGCCGCTTTGAGCGGTCTGGCCGGCTCGACACTCGTGGGCGATGGCGCTATGCTCGGAGGTCAGGTCGGCGTGGCCGATCACCGGAGAATCGGAGCCGGGGCGCGCGTCGCCGCCAAGAGCGGGGTGGTCGGAGACGTGGCCGACGGCAGCGACGTGGCCGGCTACCCGGCCTTGCCGCATCGGAGATGGTTGCGCGCGATGGCGCGACTCGCGGCCTCGGGGCTGCGGGGCGGCGGAAGGACGTGAGGATAGATGAGCCAGCGCGAATACGTCGTGGATATCGATGGCATCCTGCACATTCTGCCCTGCGGTCCGTTTGCGGTGCTGCTCGACAGCGTGGTCGAGGTCAAGCCCGGGGCGCGCATTCTGGCGAACAAGCAGCTGTCGATCTCGGATCCGGCGTTCGTCGATCACTTCCCGCGACACCCGGTCTACCCGCCGGGCAGGATGATCGAGGTGATGCTGCAAGCGTGCACTGTGCTCGTCTACGCCACGGAGCAGTACGACCCGCAACAGGAGCTGGTCACCCTGGTGGGGGTCAACAAGACCAAGCTGCGCCGCTCGGTGATGCCCGGCGACACGCTCGAGATAGAGGCCGAGCTCGTGCGGCGCAAGTCCAACGTCTGGCGCTTCGACGTGAGCTGCTACGTCGACGACTACATGGTGGCCGAAAGCGGGCTGGTGCTCTCGCTGCACGGCCGCGAGGACGCTTTCTGACGAGACGATGAGGGCGGTTCGGCAAGCCGATCGCGGGGGCGAGCGCCGGCCGACGCTGGTGGATCCGCGCGCCGTCGTGGACGAGTCGGCGGAGCTGGGCGCGGGATGCAGGGTCGACGCCTACGCCGTGATCGGGCCCGGGGTGAGGCTCGGCGACGGGTGCCGGGTGCGCGCTCACGCGGTGCTGCTCGGCCCGTGCGATATCGGACCGGACAACGATATCCATTCTTTCGCCTGCATCGGCGGAGCCCCTCAGGACCTCAGACACCGCGGCGAGCCCACGCGGCTCGAGGTCCGAGCGGGCAACGTCTTTCGCGAGCACGTCACGGTCAGCCGCGGCACGGTGCACGGTGGCGGGACGACCCGGATCGGCGAGGGCAACCTGCTGATGGCCTACTGCCACGTGGCCCACGACTGCCGCCTGGGCGACCGCGTTGTGATGGCCAACAACGCTACCTTGGCCGGCCACGTGGAGGTGCAGGACTGCGCGGTCTTCGGCGGGATGGTGGCGGTGGGCGCCTTTCTCCGCATCGGCGAGTCGACGATGCTCGCGGCCGGATCGATGATCGAGCGCGACGTGCCGCCGTTTTGCACCGCGGCCGGCGATCGGGCCCGGCTGCGCGCCGTCAATCGAGTCGGTCTCGATCGCCGCGGCATTACGCAGGCGGCCCGGGCGCAGATCAAAGAGGTATTCCAGGCCTTGCGCGCCCACGAGCCGATCCGAGAGATCACGGCGCGCTTCGAGGCTCGCGAAGACACGACCGCCGAAGCGCATCGCATGGTGCGTTTCCTCGCCGCGAGCGAGCGGGGCGTGACTCGATGAGCCGAGCGGCGCGGCCGGGTCCGACGCTGGGCGTGCTGGCCGGTCGCGGAGCCTACCCGCACGAGCTGGCCGCAGAGCTGGGCGCCGGGGGGCACCGCGTGGCGATCGCCGGGATTCGCGGGCAGGCAGCGCCGCCTCCGCCCGGAATCTGCGACTCCTGGGCCGAGTTTCCGCTGGGCGCGATAGGAAGGGTCGCGCGCTGGTTCCTGGAGCGCGGCGCATCGACCGCGTTCTTCGCCGGGGGCGTCGACCGCGCCACGGCCGGCCGCTCGCTGCGGCTCGATCGGCACTCGGCGCGGTTGGTGTTGCGCGCCTTGTTGGGAGGGGACGACCGGCTGCTGCGAGCGGCGGCCGAGAGCTTCGCGGCGCTGGGAGTGGAGATCGGAGATCCGACGCCTTTTGTCGGGAAGATGCTGGCCGGAGCGGGCAGGCTGTCCGGTCCGGAGCCCGATCCGGATTCGCTTCGCGACCTGGAGGTCGCCACAAGGGCCGCGCTCGGGATCGGGGCGCGCGACGCCGGCCAGTCGGCGATCGCGCTGGGCGGTCGAGTGGCGGGGATCGAGGACCGGCGCGGGACGGACGCCCTGCTGGAGTCGGCTCCGGGGCCGGGCGCGGTGCTGGCCAAGATGGTCAAGCCCGGACAGGATCGGCGTTTCGACATGCCGGCGGTGGGGCCCGAGACGATCCGGCGGGCTCGCGCGGCCGGGGTGCGCGCGATAGGGGTCGAGGCCGGCGGAGTGCTGCTGCTTTCCAAGGAGCGCGTTCTGATTCTCAGCGCGCGAGCCGGGATCTCGCTTTTGGGGTTCTCACCCGCCGGCGATCTTTGAAAAGCGAGGGTTGCCGTCGACGAGGGTTCGAGACAGCATGCGCTCGATGCGTTCGGTTTCAATCATCGCGGCCGCGATCTCCTGCTGCCTGTTGGCCACCGCGCTCTGGTCGGCGGCTGCCGACTCGCGGCGTCCGGCGCCGGGACGGGAAAACTCGCGGGGCGCGCGGGAGGTCTTGCGGCGCCTGGACGCCGATCCTGATCCCGCCGCGGTGCGCGTTGCCGCTCGCGCCCTGACGCCGCGTGATCTGCTGACGGCCGTCTACCGGGGCGATCGGTCGCAGCGGCTGGTGGCCGTCTCGGCCGCCGGCTATCTGGACGATCCGTTGCCGATGATTCCCTACCTGGTCGCCTTGAGCGGCGCCCGCCAGCGAGAGACGGCGAGCAGGGCCGCGCACGCGCTGCTGCTCTCCCTGGACAGGCTCGAGTCGGGGCCGGAGGCGGCGCCCGAGCTGATCGGGGCCCAGGCGCGGCAGATCGCCGGGCAGTCCCTCGATTTGGCGAAGGACGAGCGGCTCGACGTCGACATCCGCGTCGTTGGGGTCGAGACGGCGCGGCGGGTATCGGCGTTGGGAGGAGTGGAGCCGGAGCTGGAGGGTCTGCTCGCGGACGGCTGTCCGGCGCTGCGGGGAGCGGCGTTGGCCGCTTGGACCCCGCCGCTTTCCAAATCGGCTCTGGCGGCCGCGGCCGAGATGGTGGAGCGGGATGAGAGCCCGATGCTTCGCGGTCAGGCCGCGGGGCTGCTTTGCGAAAATGCGCTTGCTCATGGAGTGAAGGCGCCGTCGCCGGACCTGATTCGCCTGCTGCGGGGCGCTATTGCGGACCGGACGACACCGGCCGAGGGTGTCGCGCCGATCATGGCCTGCCTGGCGCGCTTTTCTCCGCGGGCCCGCTCGGAGTTGGTGGAGGGGATGCGCGATCGGGACGACGAAGCGCTGGCCGACCTGTGGGAGGAGCTGACCGCCGCCGAGTAATTGGCGGGTGGTTGCCAGCCGTGGGGGATTCGATCATAATTGGGTTCGAAATTTGGAGATTTTGCGATTGATTTCGAGACTGGAAAGGAGCTCTACATGCGCAGCACCGTCCTGACTTACATTGCAACATTCGCGATTGGGATCGCCGCATTTGCCTGCGGCGTGCCGCAGGAGCAGTACGATGCGGACATCGCCGCCTTGAAACGACAGGTGGACGACGCGCGAGGCGAGAACGCCGACCTGAGGTCGAAGCTCGAGAAGATGACCGCCGAGCGCCAGCGGCTGCAAGGCGAGATCGACAAGCTCAACCAGGCTCTGCGGGACCTGACCGGGGAGCGCGACACGCTGGCCAAGGCCGAGGCGCTGGCCAAGAAGCGGATCGACACCTTCCGCGACATGCTGGGCAAGTTCAAGGCGATGATCGAGTCGGGCAAGATCAAGATCCGCATCGCCGACAACAAGATGCTGGTGGAGATGGCCTCGGCGATTCTGTTCCCCAGCGGCAAGGCCAGGATCCCCGCCACCTCGGTCAAGGCCTCCTTGCCCTCCTCGGAGAGCCTGGCCTTGCCGCTGGGGAACAGAATCGCCGAGGCCATCTCCACCAGCATCTTGTTGTCGGCGATGCGGATCTTGATCTTGACCGACTCGATCATCGCC
>JAWOBP010000001.1:0-15655 GCA_046484285.1 Polyangia bacterium | reverse complement strand
CCGACGCGGACACCGACACCGACGCGGACACCGACACCGACGCGGACACCGACACCGACGCGGACACCGACACCGACGCGGACACCGACACCGACGCGGACACCGACACCGACGCGGACACCGACACGGATTCCGACTCGGATACGGATACGGGGACAGGTGATCCGATCACCGACCTTCCCGAGGACGCGATTCTTCTGTTCACGGGCGAGTGCCCCGATGGCTGGTCCGAGGTGGTGGACTCTCGGGACCACTACCTGAGGGGGCACGACGGCGACACGGTCTACGGAGAAACGGGCGGAGCAGCGCAGCACTCCCACCAGCTGGGCAAGCATACCCACACCACGGGCACGACCCCGTTCGACCACACGCACGAAGTGACGCTCCTGAGCGCCAGCTCCTATTTCGGTGCGTCTACGGGCGGCGTCAACTCGGCGTCTCAGCGGGACCACGATCACGATGTCAGCATCAGCGACTCGGGCGGGAGCAACCACTCGCACTCGACTCTCCCGGATCAAGACACCATGCTATTGAATGGCGCGAACGAGCCTCCCTACGGGGAGGTGATGGTCTGTCAGGCCGGTCCCGGCGTCGGACCTCTCGGCGTCACGGCGCGGATAATGAGCGACTACCTCTGCCCTCCGGGATGGTCGGACGACGCCTCCTACCACGAGCTGTATTTGCGCTCCCACGACGGCGATGGTTTCATCGACGACTTCGCCGAAAACGCGAGCCACGTCCACGACAGCACGCACGACCACGGCGGCGAGACCGCCGCAGGCGGCCTCCACGACCACAGCGGAACGACGGATATCGGCGGGCACGGTTACGCGTCGCTCTCGGACGGAATCACCACCGCCTGGCAGCTTTCTCACACCCACCCGTTCGCTCTCGAGTCCGCCAGCCATGCTCACACCGTGCTTCCAACCACCGCTTCGGCCAGCGCCGAAGCACTGCCCGAGTACAAGGAGGTCGCCCTCTGCGGACCGGACGCGGAGACGACCGAGATTCCCTCGGGTGCGCTGGTACTGTTCGATGAGTTCTGTCCGTACGGGTGGACGGAGCGGGACGACTATCGAGATCTCTTCTTGAGAGGACACGATGGGGACACCGACTTCGGAGAGCTGGGCGGCACGTCGACCCACACCCACGATGTGTCTCACGACCACGGCGGCAACACCGAAGCCAGCGCTCACTCGCACGACGCCACGATCGAGCTGGCGACCAGCGGCGACCAGATACCGCTTTCCGAGGGGGGAAGCTCCTGGGTGGCCACCGAGGACCACGAGCACCAAATCGATGCGGTGTCGTCCGCAGGCAGCCACTCGCACACGATCTCGACAGAGGATCCCGGGATGACCGAAGGAGACCACACTCCCCCGTTCCGAGAGCTGGTGGTCTGCGAAAAGGACTGATCGGGCGTTTCCCCGATTGCAAACGCGCTCGATGGCGCGGTTGGATGCGCCGTTGAGCGCGGCGGCTCGGTCTGGTAGATTCTCCTCGCTCGGGTCGTTTTTCGCCCGACAACGGGAGGCAGAATGGCCAAGGTCAAGCGATGCCCGTCCTGCCAACGGGAGCTGCCGCTGCTGGCGGTGCGCTGCAAGTACTGCGGTTTCAAGCTGTCCGGAGGAGCCGAGGACTCGGGCGGGGCGGAACCCGGCACGTCCGTGCCGCCGCCGGCGCCGCCCCCGGCGCGGCCTTCGGCCCCGCCGCCTCCTCCTCCGGCAAAAAAATCCGTCGACGAGATCCCGCTCGCCAAGCCGAGCGGACCTCCGGGCCGGCCCTCGACGCCTCCGCCCGCGCCGCCACCCAAGAGAGGCGGACAGAACCGGACCGCGACGCTGGGCACGCTCTCCCCCGTGGGCCGTCAGGCCGGAGTCGGACAGGCCTCGTCGCCTCGCCCCGCCGGCGCGCGCACCACGGATTCGCCGCCGCCTCCACCGCGGTCGGAGCGGCCCGGCGCCGCCCCGTCTCCCGAGGATACCGGCGACAAGTGGATTCCCGACGCCGCCGAGATCGGCGAGGACACCAGCCTGCTGGACCTCGACGCGGACGAGGTCGAGGAGCTCGCGCCCGATGAGCTGCTCGGCGAGGAAGACGAGGAAGGGCGGGACTCCGACGAGATGGAGGTGGACGAGGACGATTTCGTCGAGGACGAAGCTCTCCATCCGCTGCTGCGCTACCTGGTTCCCGACGAAACGCTCGACGGCTGGGAGGAGCGCGGGCTGCCGCGCTGGCTGGTCAAGGTCGCCGGGAAGACCCGGATGGCGCACGCGATCGGAGCGGGAGTGGTGTTGGTCGGGTTGATCGCGATGATCATCGCGCTGGCCGCCTCGGGCGAGGAGGAGCCGGAGCCGGCGGAGGTCGCCGCGGCCGAGGGAGAGGGCGGCGAGACCGGGGCCGCCGCGCAGCCGAAGGGCCAGAAAAAGGACGAAAGCGACGACAAGCCCGGCGCCGCGTCCCGAGAAGAAAAGACCGCGCCCGCGCAACAGGACGAGGAGGCGGCTCTGCCGAGCGCCGGACAGGACTGTCGCGCCCTGGCGGACTACCCCTCCTTTCCCTGGAAGGGCTGGCTTTCGAGTCTGGGGGCCGGAAAGGACGGCGTCTGCACGCTGTTCGGGCGCTCCGCCGAGGAGATCTCGGCCGAGCTGGGAGAGCATCCCACGGTCGGCCCGAGCGGCATCGACCTGATTCCCGGCGGCCGCCTGCTGGAGGTCTTCCCCGAGGGCGAGACCGGTCGCAGGCAACCGGCGGCCCGCCTGCTCTTCGCCGGCGGCAAGCTGTTCGAAATCAGACTCGAGTACCGCGACGCGCTTGCCGGAAAAGTCGATGGAGACGAGCTGGAGGAGCTGCTGGACGAGCCGCTGGAGAAGACCACCGATACTCTCGGCCGCGACGTGGTTCGCTACGGGGACGGCGACATGCTGGTCGAGAGGGTCGCCGAGAAGTGGTACGGGCGCACGCTGGAGAGCCTGGTGTTCGCCAGCAAGCAGCTGCGCGAGTCGCTCGGCGAGGATCTCGAACGGCGCGAGAAGGCGCTGGCCACCCTCGCCGAGGGAGACGCCGCGCTGGCGCGCAAGAAGCACGAAGAGGCGCTCGAAAAGTACGGCGAGGTCGCCGAGAAGACGCCTTCCCTGGGGCGGGCTCACGTCAAGCGAGCCACGGCGCTGGTCAGGCTGGAGCGCTTCGAAGAGGTTCCCGGGGCGGCGCGCAAGGCGCTCGAGGTCAGCCGCGACCAGTCGGCGCGGGCCGACGCGCGCGGATTGCTGGGAGTCGCCGCGCTCCACGCCGGCGAGGAGGACCGAGCCCTGTCGCACTACAAGGCCGCGGCAAAGGAGGACCCGGCCAACGACCTCTTCCCCCTTTCCGTCAAGGAGCTCGAGAACCACGAGTACCAGACCGATCGGGTCGCGCTGACCGCGGCGCGGATGGAGTGCCTGAAGAAGAAGAAGATCGAGGCCTCCCACGAGGGCCTGCTGGCGCGAGGCAACTTCCCCAGCCTCGGCGTCTACTTCGACGCGCTGGAAAAGGCCCGCCGCGACGGGCGCTGGAAATCGCTGTTCAAGAGCTACGTGCGGATGGAGTGTCGTTGACGTACGGGCGCTCGTCCGTCAAGGTTGCAACGCGATGGGCCCTCGCGCCACTTTTGCCCTCTGGCCGTTCACCCCGGCCGTCAAGCGGATCGTAATCGCCTGCGTCGCGATCTGGATAGTCCAGGTGATCACGCGGCACTGGCTCCACTCGAACTTTTTCGTGGAGCACCTGGCGCTCTCGCCGCAGGGAGTGATCTCGGGCGAGGTCTGGCAGCTGCTGACCTGGATGTGGCTCCACTCCGACCAGGAGCTGTTCCACATCCTGATGAACTGCCTGTTCCTCTGGATGTTCGGCGGCACGCTGGAGAGCGCCTGGGGCTCGCGCGCCTTTTTGCGCTTCTACCTGATCTGCGGGCTGGGCTCCGGAGTGGTCGTGCTGCTGTTCGGGCTGCTGTTCGGAGCCGAGCTGCCCACGCTCGGCTCCTCGGGAGCGATCTTCGGCCTCGTCGCGGCCTGGGCGATCTCCTTCCCCAATCGGCTCGTTTACCTGTTCGGCGTGATCCCGATCAAGGGCAAGCACTTCGCGCTGATTCCGATCGTCTTCGCGCTGGCCGACTTCCTGCTGCGCGGGGGCGGCGTCAGCCACTCCGCGCACCTGGGCGGAATGGCGATCGGAGCGCTGCTCGTGACCGGCTACTGGCGCCCGTCCAAGCTCGCCGGGCGCCTGCGCTACTGGTGGCTGCGCCGCAAGCTCCGCGTCTACGAAGGACGCCGCGGCCGCGACGACGACGACCGGCGCGGAGGCCCCCCGGACGGCGGCTACTGGCATTGAGAGATCAGCGCGCGGCGCGTTTCAGCAACTCGGCGAGAGCGGAGAAATAGCGCTCGCTGGCGACCAGCATGATGTCGTTGTGGCCGGCGCCCGGCACGCGCAGAAAGCCCGCTTGCGGATCGCCGGCCGAATCGCGGAGCAGCTCGCCGTCCTCGACCGGGATGATGCGATCCTGCTCGGCGTGCATCACCAGCGTCGGGATCTGCACCCTCGCGATCTTGTCGGCGTTGCGCGGTCCGTGCTCCTCGCCGATGCCCAACTCCCGCACCGGGACGCCGAGCAGCTCCAGCAGCGGAACGGTGCTGGCGAAACCGCTCTCGACCGCCAGCGCGGCCAGCTCGTCGCCCCTGGACGAGGCCAGCTCGATCGCCGGAGCCGATCCCAGCGAGCGCCCCATCACGGCCAGCGGCGGACGGGAGGCCGAATCGCCCAGCAGCTCGAGCGCAGCGTCGAAACAATCGTGAGCGTCGTCGGCCAGCGAGGCCATCGAGGGCGACCCGGTGCACGGGCCGTAACCGCGGTACTCGGCCACCAGCAGCCGCGCCGGAATCGCGGCGAAGTCCGCCGCGGCCCCGTCGTAGTCGCGCGCGGTCTCCCCGTTGCCGTGGAAAAAGAGGATCGCGGGCGAGCCGTCCGGACCGTCGAAGACCCTGAGACGAAGCCGGGCGCCGTCGGACGCCTCGAAGAAGTGATCCCGGGAACCCGGAGCCGGCGGTGAGAACGGCAGATCCGGGCGCGGAAAGAAAACGGCCTCGTCGACTCTCGAATCTAAGATGGGATTGCGTTCCATAACTGATACGATAACTCGAATTGGCCGGATCGAGATACCTCTCGATACCTCTCCCATAATCGTTCTTTTTTTTGTATGGTTGGGGGTAATCCAAAAGTCGAGGAGGAGAATCGTGTACAAAAAATTCCTCACCGCATGGCTGTTCGCCGTCGCCTCCGTCGCGCTGATCGCGGCGGGTTGCAACTCCGAACCAGAGACGCCTGCCGCTCCGCCCGGGATGCAGCAGGCGCCTCCGCAGCTGACGGTTCCGGGTGCCAAGCAGCAGGCCCCTGCTCCGGCGATGCCGCAGGCTCCCGCGGCCCAGCAGGCACCACAGGGGCAGGCGGCCCAGGGCGCCGCGGATCGGCCTCCGGCGGCCGAGCCTCCGCCCACGCCGCTGGTACCCATCGAAGAAGAGGACGACGATGACGAAAAGATCGTCAAGAAGAAGAAAGGCGGGGGCAGCGTCATCTGCAAGTCGATCCCCGGCCCCGAGACCAACGGCGAAGAGCTGCTCGGCAACTACCTCTGCCAGCTGGACACCAAGGATCTGCCGCTCGGAATCAAGCCTCCGCCGGTGGGTTGTCGGATCGGCACCACCGCGGACGGCTCGCTGGCCGTGATGCCGACTTCGCGTTCCGCGGCCAGCATGCGCGGACCGATCACCGAGACCAAGGCCGCCGGCTTCCGTGTCGACGGCACGTACGCGTTCGCCGGAAACAAGATGCGGATCGGCGCGTGCATGATGCGCAAGGGAGCGGGAAAATTCCGCGGCCGGGGCCAGGGCGTGCTGAACAAGAACCGGGCCTCGAAAATCAAGTTCACGCTCACGATGACCAAGCAATAGGCCGCCGCGGCGCGTTTCCTGGGCGGCAACCGCGCTGGAGGTGAGATGAGATGAAAGACGAACGCCGAGACAAACGAATGCCAATCGCGCTCAAGATCCGTTTCAAGAGCGCGACGCTCGGAGATTTCATCGAGCAGTACTCGCGCGACATCAGCAAGGGCGGAATCTTCATTCGGATGAAGAGCCCGATGCCGGTCGGTACGTTGATCAAGTTCGATTTCAGGCTCCAGGACGAAAAGTCGTTGATCCAGGGGGTCGGACGGGTGGTGTGGCGCCGGGAGGATGACGCCGGAGAGGACGCCCCCGCCGGGATGGGCATCAAGTTCATCAAGCTCAACGACGACAGCCGGGAGAACCTCTCGGCCATCTTGGAAGGTCAGCCCCAGACCGGCGCGGCCTCGGACGAGGAACCGGAGGTGGAGCAGGTCGAGCAGGAAAAGGCGGCAGGGCCGTCCGCGCCGATCGCACCGATCAAGCCACAGAAGGTGCCGCGGGGCGCCAAGGGAACGATGCTGGGTGTCGGCCCGCAGAGCGACCAGTCGGCTTCGGACGAAAAACCCGACGGGGAGAAGACCGACGAGCCGGTCGACGGGGAGAAGACCGACGAGCCGGCCGACGGGGAGAAGACCGACGAGTCGGCCGAAGGGGAGAAGACCGACGAGCCGGCCGACGGGGAGAAGACCGACGAGCCGGCCGACGGGGAAAAGACCGACGAGCCGGCCGAAGGGGAGAAGACCGACGAGCCGGCCGAAGGGGAAAAGACCGACGAGCCGGCCGAAGGGGAAAAGACCGACGAGCCGGCCCACTCGGAGAGTGACTTCCTCAAGGATATTTCCTCGGCGATCGACAGCACGCTGAACAGCGACGAGGGCGAGGAGGAAGGCGCGGAGCCCGAGGCCGCCGCACGGGAAAAGGGCGCCGAGCAGGAGGAGAAGGCGGAACCTGCGGGCAAGGTCGAGGACTCCGGCATTCAGGAGCCGGTGCGCGCGGGAGCCGAGCCCGAGAAGAAGGGCGGCGTCCCGGCGATAGTCTGGGTGATCATCATCGCCGCGGTGGCCGGCGCCGTCTACTGGTTCGGCGTGCACGAGCGCGGCGGCGAGCAGCCGTCCGGGGTGGCCGATGAGGGGGAGCCGGCAGAAGCGACCGAACCGGAGCCGGAACCGGAGCCGGAACCGGAGCCGGAGCCCGAGCCCCAACCCGAGCCGGAGCCCGAGCCGGAGACGGCCGCCTCGATCAACGTGGAGACGCGACCCGCCGGAGCCGAGATCTGGATCGGAGGGGAAAAGCGGGCGGACGGGACGCCCGCCGAGATCGACGGGCTCGTGCCCGGCGAGGAGATCGAGGTCACGGCCAAGCTGTTCGGCTTCGCCTCGACCTCGCAGAAGGTCGTTCCCGGCGAGGAGCCGCTGGACGTCGAGCTGCGGCTGCGTCCGGCCAGGTTCGAGCTGAAGGTGGAGACCGAGCCGCCCGGCGCGCAGGTCACCGCGGACGGCAAGTGGCTGGCCAAGTCGCCGGCCACCGTGCGACGCAAGCTGGGCTCGGAACCGGAGCTGGAGTACCAGATCAAGAAGGTGGGTTACGAGGAGCACACCGGCCGACTCTCCGAGAGCGACTGGCTCGAGGAGGACGGCGTGTTCAAGGCATCTATCGATGTCGAGCTCGAAAAGACCGAAAAGGCCGGCGCGCAGCAGCCGAAGAAGAAGCCGCAGGCCGAGAAGAAGCCCGAGCCCAAGCCCGAGAAGAAGCCCGAGCCCAAGCCCGAGAAGAAGCCCAAGCCCGAGAAGAAGCCCAAGCCCGAGAAGAAGGGCGGCGCGATCGACGAGAATCCGTTCGGCTAGTGCCGAGTCAATCGAAAACGTTCGGGTAGAGCGAGCAACTGTCCGCGAGGCCAAGGAACGACGACGAAGGACTGGCGGTGCCAATTCGAGGAGGAGTGACGCAGGGATCGTCGATGAGGGCCGGCCCGACCCGGCATTGTGGGGTTGACGAGGCACTAGAATGACCCCACCCATGTCTCTCCGCCCGCGAGCAGCACAGCGGAACACCCAGTGTCGGATCGACCAACGGCCGTAATCCCCGAGCTCGGCCGCGGAACCAGGATTTCGCGGATCGCTGAGCTGGCCGGGGCCTCGTCCCGCGTCGACATTCGCGGTGCGCGCGGCGGAGCCTTTGCCGCCGCGATCGCCGAGATGCTCGGCTCTCGCCTATGTGCCGGCCGCTGGAAACGCTTCATGGCGGTGACGGAGGACGAGCCGAGCGCGGTCGCGTTGGCGGACGACCTGGCCTACCTGCTGCCCGCGACCGGTGTCGCCCAGCAGTCGGAGGTGCTGTTCTACCCCGCCTGGGAGCAGGGTCCCTACGACGATCTGGTTCCAGAGCGATCCACCCAGCTGCGGCGAGCCGCCACGTTTTTCGCCATGTCGATGGGATCCGACTGGCGGGTCGCGGTCTTCTCCGCGGGAGCGCTGCTCAGACGCGTAATGCCGCGCTCGTCTTTCGAGCGAGCCTGCCTGCCGGTGGCGACGAACGAGCGCATCGAGAGAGACGGGTTGCTCGATGCGCTGGAGCGGGGCGGCTACCACCGCACCCCGCTGGTCGAGGAGCCCGGCACCTTCGCGGTGCGCGGAGCGGTGATAGACGTCTTCCCCCCTTACCTGGAGCAGCCGGCCCGGATCGAGACGTTCGGCGACGAGGTGGAACGCATCCGCTGCTTCTCCACCGAGTCCCAGACCACGGGAGACGACCTCGGGGAAATCTGGGTCCATCCCGTTCGCACCGCGCTCCTGCCGCGCAAGAAAGATGAGAGGGAACGCGCCGCGGCTCGCATTCGAGCTGTCTGCGACGAGGTGGACCACCCCACCTCGCGCACGGACCGGATGATCGAGGATCTGCTCGAAGGAAGGCTGTTCGTCGGATCGGACGGCCTGGCGCCAGCCTTTCACGATCGACTCGATCCGGTCACAGCCTACTTCCCGAGCGAGACCGCCTGCGCGATCGACAACCCCGCCGGAATGCGGCTCGCGCAGACCAGGTTGAGCACGGCGATCGCCGCGGATCACCGCCGCTGCGCGGAGTCCGGACGCCCGGCGTTCCCGGTCGAGAGCCACCTGGCCCGACCCGAAGAAATCGCAGGCGAGCTGAGCGGCCGTCCGCTGCTGATCGCTCACCCGCTGACCGTCAGCGGAGAGGCTCTCGAGGAGCATCCGCTCGAGCGCGGCGACGACGCCGTCGATCTGGGCGCGGTCGGAACCTCGGATCTGGCCGAGCGGTTGCGCGTCCTTACCCCCGGCGACAAGGACCCGCTCGGCGCGACCACCCGCTACCTGACCGCGCTGGTCGACGAGGGTTACCGGGTGGCGCTGGTGGCGCGCAGCGCGGGACACGCCGATCGACTGGCCGAGATGGCGCGCGGTCGCGGGCTGGAGGTCCGCGACGCCGAGCTCGGAGGGCTGCCCCGGCTTCCGTCCGTCTGTGTCGAGACCGGTCCGCTCGCGCGCGGCTGCCTGCTGCCGGCGGACGGAACGGCCCGCATCACCGAGGAGGAGATCTTCGGAAGGCGCGCCCGTCGCCGGCGCGGCGCAAGGCGCGGCCGCGTCTCGCTGGACGACCTGCGGTTGCTGCAGGTCGGCGACCTGGTGGTGCACGTGGAGCACGGAGTCGGCCGCTACCGGGGGCTGGTGCGGCAACAGGTCAAGAGCGCGGCGATCGACTGTCTCTCGATCGAGTATCGCGACGGCGATCGCCTCTACCTGCCGGTCTATCGGCTCAACCAGGTCCAGAAGTTCCAGGGCGGCGGAGACGAGCGCGTGCGCCTCGACAAGCTCGGCGGCCAGACTTTCGCCCGCAAGAAGGAGCTCGTGCGCCGGGAGACGGCCGAGATCGCCGGAAAGCTGCTCGATCTCTACTCCAGGCGAGCGTCCGCCTCGCGTCCGCCGGTCGAGCCGGCCGGCGATCTGTACCGCGCCTTCGAGGCGGCCTTCCCCTTCGAGGAGACCGGCGACCAGGCCCGCGCGATCGCGGAAGTGGAAACCGATCTGGAATGTGAGCGACCGATGGATCGGTTGGTCTGCGGCGACGTGGGCTTCGGCAAGACCGAGGTGGCGATGCGGGCCGCCTTTCGCGCCCTGATGTCCGGCAGGCAGGTGGCGGTGCTGGTCCCGACCACGGTGCTCGCGCAGCAGCACTACCAGAGCTTCTGCCAGCGGTTCTCCGACTACCCGGTACGCGTCGAGATGCTCAGCCGTTTCCGCACGCCGACAGAGAACGGCCGGATCGCTCTCGGGCTGAAGCAGGGACAGGTGGACGTCGTGGTGGGAACCCATCGGCTGCTCAGCCGCGACGTGCACTTCAAGCGGCTGGGTCTGCTCGTCGTCGACGAGGAGCACCGCTTCGGCGTGAGCCACAAGGAGCGAATCCGCCAACTGCGCGCCTCGGTAGACACACTGGTGCTGACCGCCACGCCGATTCCGCGCACACTGCACATGGCTTTTGCCGGGATGCGCGACCTTTCGCTGATCGCGACCGCACCGGTGAACCGTCGCCCGATTCGAACCGTAGTCTGCCACGACGACCCGACATTGCTCCGCGAGGCGATCGAACGCGAGCTCGCGCGCGACGGCCAGGTGTTTTTCGTGCACAACCGAGTGCGCGACATCGAGCGGGTCGCCGAGCGCGTGCGGCGCATGGTCCCCCGGGCCCGGACCGCCGTGGCGCACGGCCAGATGCCCGAGGAAGGGCTGGAGCGCGTGATGCTGGACTTCGTGGCCGGCCTTCACGACGTGCTGGTCTGCACAGCGATCATAGAGTCCGGTCTCGACATCCCGCGCGCCAACACGATCATCGTCGATCGGGCCGACACCTTCGGTCTGGCCCAGCTCTACCAGCTGCGCGGCCGCGTGGGGCGCAGCAACGTGCAGGCGCACGCCTATCTGGTGGTTCCGCCGCTGGCATCGCTCGGCGAAGATGCCAGGGATCGGGTCGAAGCGCTCGCGCGCCACACCGAGCTCGGCTCCGGGTTCACCGTGGCCTCGCTCGATCTCGAGATCCGCGGAGCCGGCAACCTGCTGGGTGCCGAGCAGAGCGGAAACATCAGCGCGGTTGGATTCGAGATGTACTGCGATCTGCTCGCCGAGGCCACGGACGAGCTGCGCGGCGAAAGGCGGCGGGACGAGCCCGAGCCGGAGCTGACCCTGGAGCGTCCCGGGCTGCTCGAGGAAAGCTACGTTCCGGACGTGGGCCAGCGCTTGCAGCTTTACAAGCGACTGGCCGGCGCCGAGGACGAAGCCGAGGTGCAGCGGCTGGCCGCCGAGATGGTCGACCGCTTCGGACCCCTGCCCGCAGAGGCGCGGACGCTGGTGGACGGGATGGCGGCCAAGGCGCTCTGCCGCCGAATCGGGGCGATGGGGCTCGAGGTCGCCGGGCGGCGGATCACGGTCCACCTCGGGCCAGAGTCCCGCGTGGATCCGGAGCGGGTCAAGCGGATCGTGCGCGAGGGACGTGGCCGGGTACGGGTCACTCCGGACCTGAAGGTGATCGCGCGCTGCGGCAGGGAGCGGGCGCCCGATGCCGCGATCGCGAAAGGCTTCTTGCGCGCCCTGGGTGGCTATGATAACAACCCGTCGATATCATAAAGAAAACCCGATCAAGGAGCACAGCGATGAAAGGCGGGACTCTCGGGCGTTTGATGATCTGCGGGCTTGCGGGAATCGTCGGCATTGGGTTCGCAGGATGCGGCGGAGAAGGCGAGAAAGAAAAGGGAGAAGAGACCGACGAGGCGGCGGGCGCCGAGGAAGAGGTCACGCTGGTCGAGCAGCTCGGTCTCACCCCGGAGCAGGCCAGCAAGGTCGTCGCCAAGGTTGGCGATCGCGAGATCACGATCGGCGACGTCACCGAGCGGATCAATCAACTCTCGCCCTACATCCGCCGTCGCTGGGCCGCCCCCGAGCGGCGCAAGGAGTTTTTGCAGAAGCTGGTCCGCGTGGAGCTGCTCTCCCAGGAGGCCGAGCGGCTCGGAATGCGGGACGATCCAGAGGTGCAGCGGACCGTCAAGCAGGTCATGATCCGGATGATGGTCAAAAACGACCTGGAAAAGGAGCTGCTGCCCACCTCGATTGACGAAGAGCGCCTCAAGAAAGCCTACCAGGAAGACTTCGACAAGTACCATCGGTCGGCACAGGTTCGTGCCAGCCAGATCGTCGTCGGGACCGAGGCCGAGGCGAAAAAGCTGATCAAGGACTTGAAAAAGCACTCCGACGACCGGCGTTACTTCCGCGAGCGGGCAAAGGAGCTGTCGATCGACGAGAAGACCAAGGATCGCGGAGGGGATCTGGGCTACTTCTCCGAGCCGGAGAAGCGCCGCGAGGACGAGCCCGAGGTTCCCGAGCCGGTGGCGCGCGCCGCCTGGTCTCTGAAGAAGGTCGGCGAGATAGCGGACGAGCCGGTCGAGACCGAAGCCGGATTCCACGTGATCAAGCTGACCAACAAGAAGCCGGAGATGAATCGCTCGTTCGAAAGCGTCAAGCGCCTGATCGAAAATCGGCTCCTGCGCGAGGAGCGCAAGAAGAAGATGGACGAGTTCGTCGACAAGCTGCGCTCCGAGGCGAAGATCGAGATCATCGAAGAAAACCTCGAGAAGGTGGAAATCGAGACCCCAAATCCGAATCGCCATCAGCACGGCTCGGCGTTTTCGGCCGACATCCCGGACGCGCCGAGCAAGGGAGGCGAGGACGACGGCGACGAGAAAAAGGCCAGAGGCGAAGCAGACGAGAGCAAGGGCGAATAGCCGTGCCGCGACTCCTTCACCCTCTGCTCGCCGCCGCGCTGGCGAGCGCTGCTCATGTAGCACTGCCGCGGGCAGCGACGGCCGAGGCCGCGGGAGTCGTCGACCGGATCGCGGCGGTGGTGGACGACGAGATCATTCTCCTGAGCGAGCTGCGCGAGCGGGTGCGCCCCCAGCTGCAGGAGCTGGAGAAGGCGGCGGCCAGGGGCGGCGGATCGCTGCTGGGGGGCAAACGCGCCCAGCTGGTGGAGCAGACCCTGCAGCAGATGATCAACGACGTGCTGGTCGCCCAGCAGGCGCGCAAGATGAAACTGACGGTCAGCCGCGAGGAGGTCGATCGCGCGATTGAAAACATGGCTCGCGAGAACGGCGTCGACCTGGAGACCTTCCGGCGCGCGCTCGAGGCGCGCGGCAAGGACCTTGTGACCTACCGCGCCGAGATGCGGCGCGACCTGCTCAAGTACAAGGTGATCAACCTGCGCGTCAGGGGACGGGTCAAGATCTCCGAGGAGGAGGCCCGCGAGTATTACAACGACCAGGTGCGGGAAGTGCGCGCGACCGGCGGGTTCGAGGGCGCTCACATCCTGGTGCGCGTGCCGCGCGACGCGCGAGCGGCCGAGGTCGCTCGCAAGCGCCAGCGGGCCGAGGAGATCGCCGAGCGGATTCTCGGCGGAGAGAGCTTCGCAGAAATCGCCCGTGACGAGTCAGACGATTCCGCGACCGCGCCTCGCGGCGGCCGGCTCGGCGAGCTGCGCCCCGGCGTGCTGCCCGAGGTGATCGACGACGCTTTTTTGGACCTGGAGCCCGGGGAGATCGCCGGTCCGATTCGCACGCCGGCCGGATTCCACGTGATTCGCCTGATCGATCGGGAGTATCTCGGCGTGCAGCCGTTCTCCGAGGTCAAGAACAGAATCATCAACCAGCTGATGCAGCAGGAGATGGCTCGACAGCAGGAGATCTGGCTGAAGGATCTCCAGTCGCGAACGTTCGTCGACGTGCGCCTCTGAGCGGACGGCTGCCGGGGCGCGAGCGGCGAGATGGGGAAACGGTGAGCGAGAAGTGACGCGCTCGGTTGCAGCGGCACTGGTCCTGCTGGCCGCCGCGGGGCTGGTCGGACTCAACGTCCTTTTACTTCGGGCCCTCGAGGCCCCGCCCGGCTGGGATCCCACCGACGACCTGGTCGAGGTGGTGCTCGGCATCTCCACCGCCGCGGTCTTGACCCTGCTGGGCGTGTTTTTGGGAGCGATCCACGCGCGCCGCGCGAAGGGATCGACGGAAAAGGAGAGCGTGGAACGCATGCGCCGGGCGCTCGACCACGAGCGCTCTCGCCACGAAGAGGTCTCCCACCAGCGGCACGAGGCGCAAAAAAGGATAGTGGCGCTGGAGGAGCGCGACCGCGAGCTGGAGCACGAGATCGATCACCTGCGCCGCAAGCTGGCCGAGACCGAGCAGAGCGCGAGAGAGGCGCGGGAAGCTGACGACCGGAGCGGCAAGGAGCCCGGCGAGGCCCGCGAGCAGGAGCCGGCCGCCGCCGAGCAGGCAGAAACCGCGGCGCCGCGCCAGGAGGCGAGCTCGGAGCCGGAGCTGGATCCCGAAGTCCGCGCCGAGCTCGAGGAGCTGGACCGGCAGTGCCGGCGGCTGAGAAAAGAGCTGTACTCGCGCCGCGAGCGGATGACCGACTTGCAGGCCGAGC
This sequence comes from Polyangia bacterium, assembly GCA_046484285.1. Lineage (GTDB taxonomy): Bacteria > Myxococcota_A > Polyangia > JAAYKL01 > JAAYKL01 > CAZHCG01. The sequence continues at coordinate 1,203 of JAWOBP010000001.1, read as the reverse complement.
TGTCGGTGGCGCGCACCGAGGTCGAGGAGGCCCGCGCCGAGGCCGAGAAGCTGCGGCTGGAGATCCCGGACGTCGCCGCTCCGCTGGAACGGCTGGAAGGGGAGTCGCTGCGCGAAGTGCTGGAGAGCATCGTGGGGCTGGAGGGCGTCAGCATGGCGCTGGTGGCGGACGACGAGGGGCTGGTCGTCGACGCGGTCGGAGATCTGCTGCAGCCCGACGCGCTGGCCGCGGTCTCGAACGTGGTCACCGAGCTGAGCCCGCGGGTGAGGGATCTGCTACCGATCGGCGAGATCGCCACCGTCGCGCTGGGCGACAAGACAGGCCGCGTGATGGAGGTCCGCTACTTCCCGCTGTTCGGAGCCGCCTGCGCGCTGGCGATCATCCGCGAAGAAGAGCACGCCCACACCGAGGTAGCCCGCAAGGCGATCGAGGCGATCGTGGATCGCCTCCAGGACTGACCCGCCCCGCCCAGCCGCCGTTTTCGGATCGGCCGAACCTTCTACTTTTCATCAATTGAAAGGCAGGGCCGCGGCGTGTCGACGTGCTCGAACACGAGCATTCTCGGGATGCCGCTGCCCTGTTTACGCGGAAAGACGACCGGTTGCCGGTAACAGCGCTCGAGGTAGGCCGAAAAACCGGGGTCCTTGGTCCAGAACCAGTTCGGGGTAACGAACAGCGCCACCCGGTCGGCCTCGATCCGCGCGATCAGCGACTCTCGCGATACCTGTCCCTGTTCGAGCCAACGAGGAGCGAAGTCTGCCAGCTCTGCCGAAACGCGGCGTCCTGACTCGAGCGCCACCAGGCTGTCACACCGTCCCGCTCAGCGGATCGAATGATCGAAATGCTGTGTACCCCGGCTCCTGCGAGCATGGTGGTACAGCAGCTTCACGGCGGCTCGACGGCCGACACCACGCTGCTGGCGTTCGGCTACGAGTACGATCGCGTGGGCAAGCTGACCGGCGTGGCGGACTGGCGCGGGAGAGGCCCCAGCTCTTCGCCGCGGATCAACGATCTGGCTGCGCCTCACCCGGCGTCGAACCCGGCGTTGGTTCCCGGCCGTGAGGGGTACCACCGCTCCGGTTTCCCGATTGCGTTCGATACCCAGATGACGGCCCCGTCGAGCTTCAACGGCGGCCCGGTCTACAGCGAGACCGGCTGGCCGGCCGGGGCCGCTCCTTCGGACGCCAGGCTGGACTACGACGG
>JAWOBP010000167.1:0-4581 GCA_046484285.1 Polyangia bacterium | reverse complement strand
CGAGGCGCGTCTCTGCCGCGCACCTCCCGATCCTCCTCCCGATCCGCCCGGGACCGAAGACAGTTCGGGGCGGTGCTGGTGCACTTTTTTGCAACTCTTCGGGCCGACCGTCCGATGTGGGGTACATGGGCAGCCGGAGACGTACACTCGGAGCACTCCGCGCTGTGGGGGAAACGTTTCGGGCCGGGGGTCCGGCGGGCGGCGCTCGATCGCGATACCCCGGTGTCAGGTCCCACGTAGCTCGATCAGGTATGGTGGTACACGACGTTGGTCAAACCGAAAAACAGGTTCAGCAAAGCGAATTTCTTCAAGCGCGACAAGTCGGCCGGCACTGCGAGCGTGCCGATCGCGAATCCCGCCAGGCTGTGTCCGACCGTTGTCACATCGCAATTCTAGCTCAAAAATAGCGTCCTCGCTCCTGGTAGACCTGTACGAACCGCTCCACGGAACGATCGTAGCTTCGCTCGACGTCGTCCGGAAATAGGCAGGCGGGCAACTGGTTCATCCTCAGGTGGTACCTCAGGCATTCGCAGCACTTGCCCTTGCGGGGACAGCCCTCGTACGTGCAGTTGCAATGACCCAGGTTGGCGTCGATGTCGCACTCCATTTTCTCTCCTCCTGTTGCCGACAGCGTCACACCGGGTGGTTTGCGATCTCAATTTTTTTCCCCGTCGAGACGCTCATGCTCACTGTGTAGTATGTAGTAGAATAAGGATCGAGATGATAGTTGTAGCGCGATGCGTTTACTACTGACGACTGCCGTGCTTACGGTCGCGATCCTCTCGGCGCTGCCCGGAAGAGCGGCTGCCTCGGAGGAACGCCGGCAGGCGTTTGCCGCGGCCGCAAGACAGGGACTCTACGAGCCCGCGCTGCTGGAAGCTCGCCTGCGCTACGACAACGCCACGACCGGCGGGGCCGCGACGCTGATCTTTGGATTCGGGCTGGACGCGGCCGGAATCGCGCTGACGCTGATCGACCCGTTCGGCTACCTGGGCCTGGCCGGCTTCATCAGCGTCGGGACCGGGATCGCGGTGATGGCGGCCGGGATGACCGTGCTGGCGGTCAGCCGCTACGCCTGGCAGAAAAAGCGACGCGAGCTGTTGGGCCAAGCGACTCCGGTGCAGTTGGATGCGGACGCGCGGGCCTCGATCGCGTTCAATTTCGAGCCGTCGCTCCCCGGCGGCTGACACCCACGACCTCGTGCCGCATGCCCAACGCGACATCGAGCACGCCCGGAAGATGGCTTCGAGCGCTGCGACAAGCTTGGCGACGGCCCGGGAGTCGGAGGCCCCTCTTACCTCGATCGCCGGCGCGGGTCTCGTGCAGCGCAGATCGGCATTGACCTCTCGAGTCTCTTCATCTCGACGATCCTCCCCTGGTCCCCCCTGGGGGAAGCTCACTCCTCCAGCTTCTCGCAGGCGGCCGAGTGCCCCGCGTCGCACGCCTTTTGGTAGTAGGCGCGGGCCGCTTCCTCGTCTTGCGGAAGCTTGTAGAGCAGCTTGCCGTCGTAGAGCCGGCCCGCGTTGTAGCAGGCCTGGGCGTGCCCCTGCTCGCAGGCGCGGATGTAGGACTGGATGTCGTAAACGCGGCAGCGCTTCTTCTCCGATTTGGAGGTCGGTTTCTCCTCCAGCAAAAGCCCCAGGTTCATACAGGCGTAGATGTGTCCTTCGCGGCATCCCTTGTGGAAGTAGGCGCGAGCCTGGCCGCGGTCCTCGGAAGCGCCCACGCCGAACAGCGATTTCATCCCGGCCTCGTAGCAGGCCTGGGCGTCGCCCTCCTCGCAGAGCCCGGTCGCCTCGCCGAAACCTTCGCTGGAGAGGTCGGCGTCGCCGGCCACCGACAGGCAGCGCCCTCCCTCGCAGATGCGGGCGCCCTCGCACTGGGAATCGTAGACGCACCCGCCCAGTTCCTTCGGTGCCTCGGGGTAGACGTGGCGCCCGCAGCCGAACGTGGACAATAAAACCGTAAAAAGCGCAATCGCGCACAACGAGCCTGCGTTCATCGTGAATCTCCCCTGGTCCTTCGGCCGACCGTCGCGCCCGATGATAGCAGAGATGCGGTGTATTTGAGAACGACTATCCCGGCGGGCCGTCTCGCATCGACTCGCGGCGAGATTGGGTGCTGTAGAATGCCTTCATCCGGTCTATAATCCCTGCCCCGTGGAGCGAGCATCCGCCAGAGAGAACGAGGCCGGCGCCTCCAAGGCCTACTGGCTGGTCCTGGGAGCCGTCGTCGCGCTGCACCTGTTCCTCACCTTCTACTTCGAGCAACCCAGCCTGATCTTCTCCGAGGAGCCCAACGGCTGGCTCGACTTCGACACCCACATCAACCAGGCCTGGGTGGTGACCGAGGCGCTGGACGAATGGGGAGAGATCTGGGCCTACGATCCGCAGGTGCTGGCCGGATTTCCCCACGGCGTGATCTTCAACGCCGACAACAAGGGCTGGGAGCTGTGGACCTACGCGCTGTGGAAGCTGGGCCTGCCCCGCGGTACGGCGTTCAACACCTTCATCCTGCTCAGCCACCTGCTGGCGCCGTGGGTGCTGTTCGCGGCCGCGCGGCTGTTCCGGCTCGACCGCTGGGCCTCGCTGACCGCCGCGGTGCTCTCGATGGCGCTGTGGTATTTCGACGCCTTCCCGCACTGGTGCTGGTGGATCGGAATGATCGCCTGGGGCATCGTCGGCTACCTGGCCGTTCTTCCGGTGGGGCTGCTCTACCGCTACCTGGACGACGGCAAGCTCTGGCGGGCGATCGCCGCCGCGCTGGTGATGGCCGCCGCCCACCTGATCCACCCCTATGTCTTCATAGTGATCGCGGTGCCGATGGTCGCTCTCTATCTCCGCTCCTTTCGGCGCATCACCCTGGGACGGCACCTGGGCGTGTGGGGCATCGCGCTGTTCACCGTGGCGGCGAACGCCTTTTGGGTGATCGAGGCGCTGCGCTTCTGGCACTACATTCTCGATTCGGGCTACTGCTTCCAGGGCTCCTTGTTCTACGTCGTCACCGACCTGCTGGGGCTGATCGGTCCGGACCCGCTGGTCAGCGGCGTGCTCTCCAACCGCACGCTGTTTCGCCTGATCTGTCTCGTCTCCGCCGTCTTCGCCCTGGTCGGCTGGCGTCGCGAACGCGACGACCGCCTGCTGCCGCTGGCCTCGGCCCTGATCGTCGGCTTTGCGATAACCTACCTGGGCGGCTACGTGTGGATCACCAAGCAGATCCAGCCGTACCGCTTCATTCTGCCGACCATCTTCTTTTTGGTCATCCCCGCGGCCTGGTTCCTGACGCGCGCCGTGCGCTCCATCGAGTGGCGGCGCCTGCCCGGGCCGGCTCTGGCGGTCTTCGGCCTCGTGATCTTCGTCGCCGTTCCGGCTCTCGCCCGCGACGTGCTGTACTACTTTCCCAGAGCGCTGCCGAGCCTGATCCCCCTGCACGAGGTGATGCCCTCGCTGGCCGACAAGATCGATCGCTTCGTGCCGGGCACGGGATTCCACAAGCAGATGGAGCTCAGGCACACGCCCCACTACCAGGACTTCAACGACGTGGCGGGCTGGCTCAAGGCGAACGACGACGGGCAGGGTCGCGTGCTGATCGAGTGGTACGTGCTGGGCGAGCACCTCGCCTGGCGGACCGACACCCAGATCCTGGGAGGCTTCCACGAGCGGAACCTGATGCACACCGCCGCCGACCTGTTTCGCCGGGACGAGGACGGCAATCTTCCCGAGCACCTTCTCCGGCGCTACTTCGAGGACTACGCCGTCAAGTGGGTGATCCTGACCTGGTCGCGACCCGAGCTCGAGAAGCACACGGATCTGCTCGAGCCGCTGGGAGGCTTCCCTCCCTACGACGAGCACGGGCTCCCGTTCCACCGCATCTACAAGGTCAAGCTCCCGGTCAGCTTCTTCGCCGAAAACGACGGCCTCGTCCACACCTCGCTCAACCGCATCGAAGTTACCGGGACCGACCCGGACCGGGACGTCGTTCTGCGCTTCCACTGGCTCGAGACTCTCGTCTGCCGCGAGGACTGCGAGATCGTCAGAGAGCCGGTCTCCCACGACCCGGTGGGGTTCATCCGCATCCCGGCTCCCCACCCCTCCGATTTCTCTATCGTCAACGCCTACTGATTTTGGTTTGTCTTCGCGAAAACGATCTTTTCTTTGATTTTTTTGATATACAATCTTCGAGTTGGAAAAAATGTAGCTAGTCGGGAGGAAGTAATGAGAATCGTTTTCGTCTTTACCATTGTCTCGTCGCTGGTCGTGCTGCTCGGTTGCGGAAGCGAGAGCAACAACAAGTACGACGTGGCCGACACGGACAGTGAGACCGACACCGACAGCGGTACGACTGACGCCGACAGCGACATGGACACCGACACGGACACGGACGCCGACACGGACACGGATACGGACACCGACACGGACACCGACACGGACACCGACCCGGACACCGACACCGACACGGACACCGACACCGACACCGACACCGACACGGACACGGACACCGACACCGACACCGACACCGACACGGACACCGACACCGACACTGACACCGACACGGACACCGACACCGACACCGATACGGACA
>JAWOBP010000166.1:0-14743 GCA_046484285.1 Polyangia bacterium | reverse complement strand
CGAGGCGCGTCTCTGCCGCGCACCTCCCGATCCTCCTCCCGATCCGCCCGGGACCGAAGACAGTTCGGGGCGGTGCTGGTGCACTTTTTTGCAACTCTTCGGGCCGACCGTCCGATGTGGGGTACATGGGCAGCCGGAGACGTACACTCGGAGCACTCCGCGCTGTGGGGGAAACGTTTCGGGCCGGGGGTTCGGCGGGCCGCGCTGGATCGCGATACCCCGGTTTCAAGGGGGTGAGCCGGCCTTTGCCGAAAGAAACACAGCCTTCCCTGTTCACGTGGCAACAAATTGACGCGGCCTCGGATCTGGACCGGCTGCGCCTCGTGCTCGACGCGCTGCCCGACGAGCGGTTGGCGAGCTTTCTCGAGCAGCGGCGCGGGCGCGGGCGGGGGCGGGACGACTACCCGGTGCGGCTCGTTTCGGGCCGGGGGCCTGGAGGTGCGTCGGGCCCGGGTATCAGACACCAAGAACAGACAACGGCGGTATTCGCCGGCCGAAGCACATCCGGCCGGGCTGCTGCCTGACATCTCGGCTGTCCGCGCCCCGAATCGGTCGCCCGCTTCAGTGTGTCTGACACCCGAATTGGAAGTTGGCCGCGTTGACCACCCGCGTCGCAATCTTGCTCGGTGACGTCACCCAGCTCCAAAGTCACGCTCTTTTCTCCAATCTTCGTTTTCACGGCTGCTCCACTTGTCCCACCTTCTCGATCAATCGCGCCAGAATCCTGCCGGTCGCGCCCCAGACGACCTTGTCGCCCACGGTGAAACGGTGGTTGCGGAAGGTGACGCCGCGGTGCTCCATCATCTCGACGTCGAGCGCGACCGGGTCGATCAACCGCGACCAGGCCAGCTCGAACACCTCGGCCACCTCGCGCGGATCCCGGCACAGCGCGGCGCGCTCGTCGACCAGGCCCACCACCGGGGCGACGACGAAGCCGGTCGTGGTGACCTGATCCTCGAGCCGGCCGGCCACCTCCACCAGCGCACGCTCGAGCCCGATCTCCTCGCCGGCCTCGCGCAGCGCCGTGTCCACCGCGTCGCGGTCGCCCGGCTCGGCCGCGCCGCCGGGAAACGAGATCTGTCCCTTGTGGTGCGCCACGCTCATCGTTCTGCGCGTGAAGATCACCCGCGGCTCGCCGCCGCGGATCACGATCGGAATCAGCACCGCCGAGGGCACGAGATCCGGGCGGTCCAGGCTCTCGGCGCCGCCGGCGAGCGCACGTTCCAGCCGCGCGCGGAAGCTGTCTCCATCGCTCATTCAGGACAGTTCAGCACAAGGCGCCGGCCGGGGCAACGCCGGAAGCTTTCGAGATCGATGCTACTGGGGACGCGCCGCGTACCAGAGCAGGGCGTGGGGATCGTTGTCGGTCTCGTCGTGCTCGGACCCGGCGACGTAGACGAACTGGTCGGTGACCATCACGTCGTTGGCCACGACATCTTGAGCGTCGCTCATGCACTCGAGGTAGTCGGCGTCGTCGGATCCGTTGGAAGTCTGGCACGGTTTCGAGGCCAGCAGGTGCCTGAAATAGGTGCCGCCGTCGGCCGGATCCTCGCCGAGATCGTGGACGGCGAGGAAGGCGCCGCCCGAGGCCTGGCACATGTTGCCGTCGCATTGCTCGTAGCGCTGCCAGCCGGCGAAGAAGACGTGGGTCGCGGTGACCTGCACGTCCTTGATGTCGAACAGCATCGAGCTGCCCGGAATCACCCCAAACAGCTCCTGGAACTGGTCGCCCGACTGCCGAGCGATGAAGCCGTTGTCGCCGACCATCCACAGCTCGTCTGCTCCCGTTCCGTCGATCTCTCTGATCGCGCCCTTGTAGTCCAGCTGGGGCGAGGTCCCGCCGATCTGCTCGTAGCCCCACTGGCTTTCCACGGAATCGTACTCGTCCTCCAGCATCACGTTCGAGTACTCGCCGCTCTGTTGGTAGTTGCTGGCCACGAAGACGCGCAGATCCTGGTCCAGCATCCCGCTTTCGACCGTGCTCTCCACGGCGCGTGGGACGTGGCTGCCTTGTTCTTCACCGGAGAAGGTCAGATCGAAGCAGCTCCAGTGCGAATCCAGAGCCGTGTGGACGAAGGCGCAGCGCCGGCCGCGGGAAAAGATGTCCTGGGTTGTGCCGATGAAATCGTAGTTGTCGGCGTACTCGCTGCACAGCGGGGGATCGTCGCAGACCCTGCTGTATGCGCAGCCCGAGAGATGCGAGAACGTGTCGCTCGAGTCCGACTCCAGCGCGAAGAACTCGTCGGCCAGATCCGAGCTGAGCGACCAGCCGCCGTCCTGGAAGTAGGCGACGACCAGCTCGACGGTTATCGCCCCGACGTTGCAGCTCGCGACCCTGGAGTCGATATCCGTGTAGATCGCGTCAAAGCCTGACGTCTGGGCCTGCGGGGAGCCGCTGATCTGACCGTCCACCAGCTCGAGGATGTCGGCGTAGACGGTTATCGACGCGTCTTCTACCCCGTGCCTGGTGACCCAGAAGGAGCCGTCCGGAGCCTGCGTCAGGTCGTCGAGCTGAGAGTGCTTCCAGGCGGCGTCGTGCGCGGAGCTGGCCACGAGCTCAATGCAGTCGCCGAGAAAGCAGACCCCGTCGGTCTCGCAGGGATCGAATTCGTCCGCTCCGTCGCAGGGTCCGGCCGCGGTGGCCGTGGCCGTGTCCGTGTCCGTATCCGTATCGGTGTCGGTATCGGTGTCGGTATCGATGTCGGTGTCCGCATCCGTGTCCGTGTCCGTGTCTGTGTCCGTATCGGTGTCGGTGTCGGTGTCCGCATCCGCGTCGGTATCCGTGTCCGCGTCGCTGTCGGCATCCCCGCCGGAGCCGCCGTCGCCTCCACAGGCCGCCGGACCCCCAAGCGAGAGTAACAATCCAAGCATGGACATGATTCCGTGGTCGAGCGGTGTGGGTCTCATCTGTTTCCTCCCTGGCAAAGCTCTTCAACCGTTTTCATCAGTACCACGCGCCTTTTCTATCGCAAGCTTCCGCCGGCCCCGACTGGCGCGGTGCTGCTCGGGCGTGTAGATTCCGTGTGATCCGCCGCGGCGATCACCCGCGCGCGGCCGGGACGGTGACGATGAGCGACGGCTTCGCAGCGCTGTTTCCCCTGATCTTCGACAGCATCACCGAGGGTGTGTTCACGGTGGACGAGCGGTTCCGCGTCACCTCCTTCAACGCCGCCGCGGCGCGCATCACCGGGATCCCGGTCGAACGCGCGATCGGCCGGCCCTGCCACGAGGTGCTGCGCGCCAGCATCTGCCAGCACGGCTGCGCTTTGCGCGAGACCCTGCGCAGCGGCGAACCCAAGCGGGAGGTGCGGGTCGATATCCTGAACTCGGAGATGGAGCGCGTGCCGATCGCGGTCTCGACCGCGGTTCTCGAGGATCGCGACGGAAAGATGATCGGGGGAGTGGAGATCTTCCGCGATATCCGCGACGTCGAGGCGCTGCGCACCGAGCTGGCCGACCGGCGCGGGTTCGGCGACATGATCGGTCGCAGCCCCTCGATGCGCGAGATCTTCGCGCTGATTCCCCAGGTCGCGGTCTCCGACGCCCCGGTGCTGATCAGCGGCCCGAGCGGCACCGGCAAGGAGATCGTGGCCGAAGCGATCCACGATCAGTCCCCGCGTCGCGATCAACCGTTCGTGCGCGTCAACTGCGGCGCGCTTCCCGACTCGCTGCTCGAGTCGGAGCTGTTCGGTCACCGGCGCGGGGCGTTCACCGGCGCGGTCGGCGACGCTCCGGGGCGCTTTCGGGAAGCGGACGGCGGAACGCTGTTCCTCGACGAGATCGGAGACGTCTCGCCGGCATTCCAGGTCAAGCTGCTGCGCGCGCTGGAGAGCGGAGAGATCCAGACGCTGGGGGACTCGCGGACCAAGCCGGTCGACGTGCGCGCGATCGCGGCCACCAACCGCGATCTGTCCGCCCGGGTGCGCGACGGCTGGTTCCGCGAAGACCTCTACTACCGCCTGCGCGTGATTCCGATCGAGCTGCCGCCCCTGGCCGGACGGCGCGAGGACATTCCGTTGCTGGTGATCCACTTCGCCCGTGAGATCGCGGCCCGGACCGGCCGCGAGGAACCGAGCTTCTCCAGAACCACGCTGGCCGCGCTCTACGACTACGATTTTCCGGGCAACGTGCGCGAGCTGAAGAACATAGTGGAGCGCGCCCTGGTCTTTTGCCCCGGCAGCTCGGTGGAGCCGCACCACCTGCCCGCCGAGGTCGCGCAAAAAACCGGATCGGAAAGGACGAATCGCACCGCTCGCAGAGCGCGCCTCTCGGACCGCCGCCTGGCCGGCGCCCGACCGCTGGCCCCCGACCGCGATCGCGAGCCGCCCGAGCTGCGGGGACTGCTCGCCGCTCTGGACGCCAGCGGCTGGAACCGCTCCGAGACAGCCCGGGCGCTGGGCATCGGCCGCACCACGCTCTGGCGCAGGATGAAGGAGCACGGGCTGCTGTGATCGCCGGTCGTATCGCTGTTCGCGCGAGTGAAACAAATGAAACAGTGTTTCATAAAAGAAACTCGATGTTTCGTCTCCGCCATCGCTCCGACCCCATGCTCACATTGAATAAACCGTTTTTCTTGATAGAAGCGCGGTTGGCATCATGATTGCTTTGACTAACAGGCCATGAAGGTGGCCGTGCCGCTGTTCGGGCGCGATGTGGCGCCCCGCTTCGGATTCGCCGAGGAGTTCCTGATCGCCGATATCGATGCCGGCGGCGACACGGGGGCCAGGCGAGTGCGGATCGCCGGCACCGGCTGGCCGGCCAGGCTCGAGGAGCTGCAGCGCCTGGAGGTCGATGCGATAGTCTGCGGCGGCTTCAACCGCCGCTTCGTGCCGCTCGCCGAGAGCTGCGGCATGCGCGTGCTGGCCGGAGTGGTCGGAGACGCGCGGGAGGCGATCGCTTCTCTGGCGCGCGGAGACCCCCCCGGCGCCTACGAAAACGGCGAGCCCGGCTGGCTGTGCGAAAATGGGCCCGGAAGAAGAAAGAGAAAAAAAAGAGAAAAAAAATGAAAAAAAATTCTTCAGGAAAACAGGTGGCTGTGGCGGCCGCGGACGATGGTGGGCTCGAGGCCGCGGTCAGCATGCACTTCGGGCGCTGCCCGTTCTACGTCGTGATCGAACTGGCCGGAGAGGAGGTCGCCGGCGTGGAGAGCGTGGCCAACCCGAGCTCCGGGGAGCACAGCCCGGGACGGATGCCGCAGGTCGTGGCCGGGCTGGGAGCCGAGGTCATCATCTCCGGCGGCATGGGCCCCCGGGCTCTGGACGCTTTCGAAAGGCTGGGAATCGAGGCGGTCACCGGGGCGTCGGGAAAGGTCGGAGACGCGCTGGATGCCTATCTGCGCGGCGATCTGCAAGGCGTGGCTCCCTGCGATCCAGCCCGGCGCGGAGCTCATCACGGCGCGCGCGGGACCGGTCCCGGCCGCCGGGGCGGCGGCGGCGGGCTGTGGGGCGGTCGCGGCGGCGCGATGGGAGGCCTCGGCGAGCCGGAGCACTGAGCTCGGGCGGAAAGGATGTGACTCGAGATGGGTGACAGAATCGCGATAGCGGTGAGGGGCCACGGCGGGTTGAGCGCCGCTTTGGATTCTCGCTTCGGACGCGCCGGAGCGTTTCTGATCGTCGACGCGGAGAAGCTCTACGTCCTGGAGCTGGTCGAGAACTGGGCGGCGGACTCGGAGCAGGGGGCTGCGGTCGAGGCCACCGAGGAGATGTCGCGCAAGCGCGTCTCGACGGTGATCGCCGGCAGCTTCGGACCTGTCGCAACCCGCGGGCTGGAGGCGCTCGGCGTCGAGGCGTACGCCGCGCCGGAGGCTGGCACCGCGCGCGACGTGCTGGAGGCCTACCGCGCGGGAAGGCTCGAGAGGATCTGCTGACTTCCAGATGAGCTGATCATGCAGTACGCGATCGCCAGCGGAAAAGGCGGCACTGGCAAGACGTTGCTGGCCACCAACATGGCCGTGGCGCTGGCCGAGCGCGGTGAGCCGACCGCCTACGTGGACGCCGACGCCGAGGAGCCCAACGGGCACCTGTTCCTCGATTGCTCTGCGGGCTCGCGGCGGCGCTTCAGCGTGCCGCGGCCGGTGCTCGCCGAGCCTCCCTGCTCCGGGTGCGGGCGCTGCCAGGAGATCTGCGAGTTCGGATCGATTCTGGTCGCCGGTGGAGATATCAAGGTCTTCGACGAGCTCTGCCACGGTTGCGGAGCGTGCCTGCTGGCCTGCCCGGAGGAGGCGCTGATCGAGACGAGCCGCGAGATCGGAACCATCTCGACAGGAGTCTGCGGCGGCGGGCTGCGCTTCCTCTCCGCGCGACTGGACACTGGAGAGCCGCGCGCGGCGCCGCTGATCGACGGCCTGCTCGAGCAAGCCTCCGATTTCGAAGGGCGGATCCTGGTCGACGCGCCTCCCGGCACCACCTGCAACGCGATGGCCGCCGTGCGACACGCGGAGATCGTCCTGCTGGTCGCCGAGCCGACCCCCTTCGGTCAGCACGACCTGGAGCTGACGATCGAGATGTGCCGCGCGCTGGACCTGCGCGTCGCCGCGGTGATCAACCGCTGCGACCTGGGAGACGACGCGGTGCGCCGCCGGCTCGCGGAACGGTCGATTCCAGTGCTGGCCGAGATTCCGTTTCTGCGCGAGGTGGCCACCGAATACGCCGCGGGTCACATCGCCTCGAAGCGGAGCTCGAAGCTGAGAGATGCGATAGAAAAGACGATCGACGGGTTGAAGGCGATGAGCGGAGGTCCCGGGTGAAGGAGCTGATCGTGGCCAGCGGCAAGGGGGGCACGGGCAAGACGTCGTTCGCAGCGGCGCTGGCCGCGCTGTCCGATCGCCCGGTGGCCCTGGCCGACTGCGACGTGGACGCCGCCAACCTGGCGCTGCTGCTGCCGGGCGAGGACTCGCAGAAGCGGCCTTTCTACGCTGGACACCGCGCCCGCGTCCAGACCGAGGCCTGCAGCGGCTGCGGCGACTGTGTGGACGTCTGCCGCTTCGACGCGATTTTCCTCTCCGGCGGCGTGGCCCGCACCGACGACCTGCTCTGCGAGGGCTGCCGCGCCTGCTCGGTGGTGTGCCCCGAAGACGCGATCCGCTTCGCAGACAACCGCATCGGCTGGATCGGCAGGCGCGACACGAGCATCGGCCCGCTGGTGCACGCCGAGCTGGGGATCGCCCAGAACACCAGCGGAAAGCTGGTCACCGAGGTGCGCAGGCTCGCCCGGGAGATCGCCGAGAAAGAAGGCGCTGAGCTGTTGATCGTGGACGGCCCCCCCGGAATCGGGTGCCCGCTGCACGCCGCGATCACCGGCTCCAGCATGGTGCTGGCGGTCAGCGAGCCGACCCCCTCCGCGGCCGGCGACCTGGAACGCCTGCTGGACGTCTGCGAACACTTCGGCCGGCGCGCGGTCGTCGCCGTCAACAAGAGCGACCTGAACGGAGGCGACTCTCAATGGTTGCGTCCGCTCGAGGATCGCAAGGCGCCGATCGTCGCTCGCGTGCCGTTCGACGAGGAGGTCCCGCGGGCGCTGGCGCGCCGGGAGCTCCCGCTGGTGGTGGAGGATGTCTCCGCGGCGCTCGGGAATCTGTGGCGCCGCATCGAAAGCGAAATCTCTAACTCACCCGACGCTGCTTGAAGGAGACTCGAAGATGACGAGTGCAAACAGCAACGACCGTCCCAGCGTCGCTCCCTGCGTCCCCTGCGCGAGCCGCAGGCTCTACATCGCGATCGCGGTGTTGTGCCTGGCCGGGATCGGCGTCTCGATCGAGCTGACCCGCATCCACCTGATGACCCACACCGACCCGGAGTTCCACTCGGTCTGCGCGGTCAGCGAGGGCATAAACTGCGAGACCGTGGCGCTCTCGGCGTTCTCGGTCTTCGCCGGGCTGCCGGTCTCTGTCTGGGGCATCGTCGGCTACTCGGCGATGCTGCTGCTAGCCCTCTGGGGCGCGATCGGCCCGCGCCTGCACTCGCGCTGGCCGTGCGGCCTGTTGTTCACGATGTTCACCTTGGCGCTGCTGGTGGCCGCCTTTCTCGGCTACATCTCGGCGACGCGGATCGACTCGCTGTGCCTGTTCTGCATGACCTCGTACGCGATCAGCCTGGCCCTGTTCGTGCTGGGCATTTTGGCGATCCGCACGTCGCGCTGCGGCCCTCTGCGCGCGCTGGGCGCCGACGTGCGCGCCCTGCTCTCCCGGCCCTGGCTGATCGCGGTCGGCGTGGTGGTCGGCGTCGGCGGGATCTGGATCACCCAGGCCGCGGTCGATCCATACTGGCAGACCGTGGGCTGGACCGACCTGCCCGAGCTGCCGCGCGGCCGCGACTCGGACGGTTTCCACTGGACAGGCGCCGAGGACCCGGAGCTGACGATCGTCGAGTTCAGCGACTACGAGTGCCCGCACTGCCGCAAGGCGCACAAGAACGTCCGGATGCTGGCCGCCGAGTACCCCGATCGCGTCAAGCTGGTGCACCGCCACCTGCCGCTCGATCGCTCCTGCCACCCGCTGATGCGCCGCCCCTTTCACCAGCGCTCCTGCGAGTTCGCCAAGGCGGCCGAGTGCGCCGGCGAGCAGGGAAGCTTCTGGAAGATGAACGACGCTCTGTTCTCGATCCAGGATCATGTAAAGTCCAAGGACATCGACCTGGTCGAGCTGGCCGTGCGGCTGGGGATCGGCCGCTCCGAGTTCAAGGAGTGCATGGCTTCCGAAAGGGCGATGAAGCGAGTGGAGGAGGACCTCGACGCCGCGATCGAAAAACGGCTGAAGGGCACGCCGACCTTCTTCATCGGAAACGAGAAGTTCCTGGGCCGCATTCCCAAAAAAGAGCTGGTGAAGCGGCTCGGCGAGCCTCCGGCCTCCAAGACCGGGTCGGAAGATTGACGGCGGCGCGGCCGAGGCTCGCCCTGCTCCTCGCCTGGCCGCTGGCGGCGCTGCCGGCCGGCTGCGGGAGCGAGCCTCCCGCGCGGTCAGCCCCGGCCGAGCCCGAAAAGACACGGGAAAAAGAGGCTCGGGCGGCCGAGGCCGGCTCCGAGGCCGTAAGCGAGCCGGACGCGGGTGAAAAGCGGGACGCCGACGCCGAATCCGACGCGGGCGACGTCGAGGACGACCCGATTCCCGAGGGGATGCTTCCCGTGCCCGGGGGCGGCTTCACCATGGGTCTCGACGACCGCGGGATTCCCGACGAGCGGCCGGCGCATCGGGTCGAGGTCGGGCCGTTTCTGCTCGACGCCACCGAGGTGACCAACGCCGAGTACGACCGCTGCGTGGACGCCGGGGTCTGCCGTCCGCCCGAGAAGCCGGACACCGAGCGCTGGAGCTTCGCGCCCCTCGAGCGTTTCCGCACGCCCCGACGGCCCGTCAGCTGCATCTCGCGGGCCGACGCCGAGACCTACTGCCGCTGGGCGGGCAAGCGGCTGCCGCGCGAGGCCGAGTGGGAGCGGGCCGCGCGCGGCGACGACGGGCGGCTCTATCCCTGGGGAGACGAGCCGCCCACGCCCGAGCTGGCGGTCTACCGCAGCGACGTGACCCAGCCGGTGGGCAGCCGCCCGGACGGCGCCGGCCCGTACGGGCACCTGGACATGGCGGGCAATGTCTGGGAATGGCTCGCCGACCGCTACGATCCGCACGCCTACCGCCGCGCCGGCGCCGATCGGGGCATCCCGGCCGGCTGCCCGACGATTCTGAAATCGCAAGACGCGCTGCGCCGCAAGGGCAAGCAGGGCTTCACCGGCACCAACCCGATCCCCACCACCTGCGAGCACGTGCTACGCGGCGGAGCGTTCAACTACTTTCCCTGGGGCCTGCGCAGCTCCAACCGCGTCCACCACCCCGGCCACTGGAGGATGATCATGGCCGGAACCCGCTGCGCCGCCGACGACCCGCGGGTCAAAGACGCCGGAGCCGGCCGGACCGAACAGGAGCCCTGAGCAGGCCGGGTCAGCCTCGAAATGGGAATGCAGTCCATCAAAAACAGCACAAATCGGCAGGTTGGACAGGTTGGACAGGTTGGACGGGTTGGACGGGTCGGACGGGTCGGACGGGTCGGAGGGTTGGACGGTCGGACCTGTCGGACCTGTCGGACTTGTCGGATCCGCGCCGGAGGATTTGCCATGCCGTCATGCGGTCTGTCGATCGGGCGCTTTTGGACGACGACGAGGCGATCGAGGCGAGGTACCGGCGCGCGGCGGGGTTGATCGGCTCTCTGGGCGGCGTCGAGGAGCCTGTCCCGGATCTCTCCGCGAACCACGAGGACCACCTCGACGAGGCGTTCTCTTGAGCGCTGTCTTCGTGGACACGTCGGCCCTGTTGGCGCTTCTCCACGCGCCCGACGCCCACCACGGGGACGCCGTGCGCGCGTTCGCCAGGCTCGAAGCGGAACGGGCGTCCCTGCGGACCACTTCCTACGTGCTCGTCGAAACCTACGCCTCGATCGGACGGCGCTTCGGGCGAGAGGCGCTCGCGCTGTTTCGAGAGGAGTTCGCCCCGCTCCTCGACGTCACGTGGGTGGACGAGCCCCTGCACGAAGCCGGGCTCGATATTCTCGCCGGGGCGCCGCCGGGCAAGCTCTCCGTCGTCGACGCGGTCGGCTTCGCCACGATGGGAGCGCTCATGATCACGCGCGCCTTCGCTTACGACGAGCACTTCTCCGAGCGCGGCTACGAGCTGGTCTGACGAACCGGGGAGCAGCAAACGACAACAGGATTCGAGCCGCCGACGCGGACGCTCTGCTCAGCTCGTCCAGTCGTGCTCCGCTACTCGCGACCAGGGCAGGACTAGTGCCTCGTCAACCCCACAATGTCGGGTCGGGCCGGCCCTCATCGACGATCCCTGCGTCACTCCTCCTCGAATTGGCACCGCCAGTCCTTCGTCGTCGTTCCTTGGCCTCGCCGATGATCTCTCGCCCCGTACCCGAAATCGTCGGGTTGACGAGGCACTAGCGCGTTCGAACGGCGCTGCACGCTGTCTCCGCCGTCCAGGTCTCGAGCAACGCCCCGCGCAGCGGATGGCGGCGAAGCTGCTCCGGATCGCGAATACCGAGCAGGTGGCAGGCCAGTTTCGTGTCGGTGTTACACTCCCAGTATGCGGTGCTGCGACCAACCCTCTTTTCGCACCGGCATCGGGGCGGCTCTCTGCCTGCTGGTCGGATCCTGCGCGGCTGGTCCGCCTCCCTGCGAGCTGCTGGAGACCGGGGTGGTCGAGTCCGAGCTGCTCGAGCAGGATCTGGGCATCTCGGTCCTGCCAGCGCCGGACGACTCGGACCCGGACGAGGTGCCGGTCGTGGTGATCCTGCACGGGATGGGCGAGGACCACCTGGCGCTCGACCGCCACGGGGTCAGCGAGCACCTGAGAGAGGCGATCCTGGCCGGGCGGATTCCCCCGGTGCACCTGCTGCTGCCCAGCGGCGACCGCGGCTACTGGACCAACTGGCACGACGGCAGCCAGCGCTGGGAGGACTACCTGCTCCAAGAGGCGATCCCGGCCGGCGAGGCGATGCTCGGCACGCGCCCCGGTCGCGATCGACGCCACATCCTGGGGGTCTCGATGGGTGGAGCCGCGGCGCTGCGGATCGGCCTCGCACGCCCGGACCTGTTCGCCTCCACCGCCTGCCTGTCGAGCTTCGTGATGAACCGCGAGCAGGCCCTGCGCATGCTGAAAAACCCGTTTTTACGAATGCTGGCCGACCTCGAGCCGGTCTTCGGCGACGGCGACGACCCCGAGTTCGCGCGCCGCCACGATCCCTACCGGCTCGTGCTCGATCGCCCCGCGCACCTCGAGCAGAAGATCTTCCTGGCCGCCGGCGAGCGCGAGTGGTCGAAGTTCGAGCAGTTGACCGTGGCCTTTCACGAGTTCCTCGAGGCGCGCGACGTGGAGCACCGAATCGAGATCTACGAAGGCGGTCACGGCTGGCGCGATTGGCTGCCCGTGATCGAGCACGCGATCGGCTATTTCGTGGAATCCGACCAGTGAAAACCGGGCCGGGCACCTCCCGCCGTCCGGCCCGGCCGATTGATTAGCACCAAATACGGTGCTATCTTTGGATCCAAAGGGGAGCGCAGATGGACAGCCGCGAAAAGATACGACCCGTCACCGACTTCAAGACCCGCTCCGCCGAGCTGATCAAAAACGCGCGGGAGAGCGGCAGACCCGTGGTGATCACCCAGCACGGCCGCGCCACGGCCGTCTTGCAGGATTTCGAATCGTTCGAGCGACAACGCGAGACGCTGCTGCTGCTCAAGGCGCTGGTGCAAGGAGACCTGGACTATCGCGAGGGACGATCGCTTCCCCACCCTCGAGCCAAGCAACGTCTCGCCGCCCTGCTGCCGAAACAAGATTGATCTTCAATGGTGAAGAGATATCACGTCGTCTGGTCGGAAGCGGCGATCCAGGACATGGAGTCGGTCCTGGGCTGGATAATGGCTCACGACTCGCCCGTGGCCGCCGCGCATGTGTACGAGATAGTCACGAAGCGCGCAGAGACATTGGCCCAGGCTCCCGACCGGGGCCGGGTGGTCCCGGAAATCCGCGAGATGGGCATAGTCGATTTTCGCGAGCTGATCGAGGCTCCCTACCGCATCTGCTACCGCGTTCACGAACGAGACATCGTGATCGTCTCAGTGCTCGACGGGCGTCGCGACCTGGAGCGCGTGCTCGTCGATCGCGCCATGAGACGCTGAGCGACCGGCGAGCACGAGCAATCGAAGCTCGAGAGGTCGCCCGTGATCGAGCACGCGATCGCCTATTTCGTGGAATCCGACGAGTGAAAAAAAGTCGTTACTCGGAGAGCCTGCTCAAACTGCGCACAAGCTGGTAGAATATGAAATCCGATCACCAGGGAGGGTTGTGATGAAACTCGTCGGCTTCCCGCTCGTCGTCCTCGTTCTGACCTTCTCGCTCGCCGCCTGCTCCGAGATGCCGCCCGCCTTCGACGGCGGCGTCGGTCCGGGGACCGACGGCGACGATGGAGGGGGCGGCTGCAACCCCCCGGTCCAACCCGACTGGGGCGACTCCTGCCAGCCGTTTCTGGGAGACTGCCCGGAGAACACCAGCTGCCAGACCGTCGAGGAGTTGGGCAACGCGAAGGGAATCTGCGCCACCGAGTGCTGCGGTCCCCAGGACCACGAGCGCTGCCCCGACATCGCACCGGGCCTGGAGAAGTGCGTGATCGAGGACACCTACAACGGCCGCTGGTACTGCGCCGTGGTCTGCCACGACTCCAACGACTGCCCCTCGGGTCAGACCTGCCAGCTGGCCAACGACATCGACCGGATCTGCTACCCCCAGCAGCCCGAGTGATTACGCGACTCGCGCGACGAACGGCACATACTCGCGTTCTTCTTGTAATAGGTCCATACATTCTCCTCTTGCAATGGTACAATTCGTTCCATGCTCTCGTGAGGTTTCGGCTCGTATCCCAGGAGGTGAAAATGTACACTTCAAGAATGTGGATTCCGTTGCTCGCTTTCTCGCTGGCGGCTTGCAGCAACGCCGGCAACGGCGGCGGGAGCGCGGGCGAAGGCGGCGACGCAGATACGGACTCCGACGCGGACACCGACTCCGACGCGGACACCGACTCCGACGCGGACACCGACTCCGATACCGACTCCGATACCGATACCGACTCCGACACGGACACCGGTTCGGCCTTCTATTCGGCGGGTTGCTCCGATGGAACCAGGGAAGGCTTCGCCGACCAGACGGAATACCCGCTGATCGCGGCCTGCAACGGCGCCTGGGACATCCCCGGCATCTTCGACATGCCGGTCAGCTGCGATCGCCAGGCGGGCAACGACGGCGCCAACTCCTCGGGGGAGGGCTGCACCGTCAGCGACCTCTGCGCCGAGGGCTGGCACGTCTGCTACGGTCGCGACGACGTGCTGGCGCGCAACCCCGGAGGTTGCGAGGGAGTGATGGACGGCGCCACCAGCCCCGTGTTCTTCACCACCCAGATGTCGTCGGACGGCGCCTTCGAGTGCAACACCTCCGCGACCTCGACCAACGACCTGTTCGGCTGCGGGGACCTGGGCTGCGACTTCTCCGGCAACGAGACCGCCCAGGAGCTCTGCGCTCCCCTGATCATGTCCTCCCACGACCTGTGCAAGGGCCTGCGCAACGATCTCTACTGCGGCGACTGGTGCAACCACCTGGGCAAGTACCCCGAGCTGGACAACGCCTGGGACTGCGGCAGCGGCACGACCACCGAGGCGCTCAACGTGGTCAAGACTACAGCCGGCGAGCAGGGCGGCGTGCTCTGCTGCGTCGACGAAGAGGACTGAATTTTCGGCAACGGAGAATTGAATATGAATGGAAGAAAGCTCGAACTCGGATTGGCAACGCTGACCGCTCTGCTGACGCTGATCGGGCCGGCATGCAATACGGCAAGCCAAAGCGAGGTCGGCGAGGCTGACGCGGACACCGATGGAGATACCGACGCGGACACGGATGCCGACACAGACGCGGATTCGGACACAGACACAGACACGGACGCGGACGCGGACGCGGATTCGGACACAGACACCGACACGGATACAGACACCGACACCGATACCGATACAGACACGGACACGGATTCGGACACAGACACAGACACAGACACAGACACCGACTCCGACTCCGACTCCGACACGGACACGGATACCGACTCCGACACGGACACCGGTTCGGCCTTCTATTCGGCGGGTTGCTCCGATGGAACCAGGGAAGGCTTCGCCGACCAGACGGAATACCCGCTGATCGCGGCCTGCAACGGCGCCTGGGACA
>JAWOBP010000152.1:0-4653 GCA_046484285.1 Polyangia bacterium | reverse complement strand
AGAGGCGCTCCTGCTCGCAGCGGTTGGTGACGAAGTATGCTTTGTCGGGGCTCCAGAATCTCATCGCGGTCCTCCCGGCTTGCGGCGCGCCGTCCCATCCGGCGCTGCTCACAGTAGATATCGGCCGCTCGGCCCCTCGAGTTGCATTTTTTTGAAAACCCCAACGATTACAGCTTGATCCGTTTAGGGGGCAAAGGTCAGGGGGGGCAAAGGTCAGGGGGCAAAGGTCAGGTGGGTAAAGGTCAGGTGGGTGAAGGGGCTCGATTCTTTCCGTGTTTCCTACTCGACCGGGACGTCGGGGACCTGCGAGATCTCGGCCACTCCGCTGCCTCCCGGGTAGCCGAAGCTGACGTCCGAGGAGTAGCCCGCGACCGTGATCGCCAGCGGCTGCTCCGAGGTGATGCGGTGGTTGCCCGGCTGCAGCTCCAAGTGCAGGTACTGGTAATCGATCCCGTCGTAGGAGGCCAGCGGAGCGAAGACCTGCCCCACCTGCCCTCCGTCGAGGCTCACGGCCTCTCCGCTGGCGCGTACGATCGTGACGTAGTTGGTCTCGTACCCCTCCGGCACGGAGAAGATGTACTCCTCCTGGAACTGGTCGACCGCGGGCAGCACGATCATCGACGGGTCTCCGGGATAGGAGCTGAAGATCCCGCCGAACTCCTGGTTGGAGAGCAAAAACTGCGTGACCGAGATCGGCTTTTCCTCGTCGGTCGAGGCCACGACGAACGGGCCCCCGGCGCGGAACTCGGCGGTCTGGTACGCGTCGAGGCTGGACGGCGCGCCGGCCGGCGCCGCAGGGAAGTACTCGAGCTGGGTGCCGTCGAAACCCGCGCTGACCCGGTAGACGCTGTCGCAGTCGCCGTTGCCCTTGGCGTCGGCCGCGGGGTGGACGGCGTAGGCCGTGCCCCAGGCCTCGAGCGGTAGCATCTGGTGCTCCACGTGGTCGGCGCAGCACTTGGTCGTGTCGGACGGCTCCGAGGTGGCGACGCTGCCGGCGAAGACCGCCACCCGCTCGTCCGCGGCGACGCGCGTGCCCGAGAGGCTGCCGCCGGCTCCGGTCCCCGACGAGATCGCGGTCAGCACCTGTCCGCGCTGCAAGACCACGTCCTGGTAGGCGCCGGGGTAGAGCGGATTGGTCGGGTAGAGCGTCACCGAGGTCTCGTCCTCGGTGGCGACCACCGCCACGAAGCCGCCGGTGTTGTCCGGGTTGGACGAAAAGGCGTCGGCCGAGACCAGGTTGGCCGAACCCGTGATCGCGGTGTAGTCCTGGGAGAGCACGTGGATCGGAAACAGCAAGGAGGCGTCGTTGGAGTAGACCGCAGAGGTGTTGTCCAGCGGGTTGAACTGGTAGGCCGCGATCGGCACGTCGCTCTCGATCCGGAACGCCACCCCGTTGGAGGTCGTGGCCGCGGGCTGGATGTTCTGCGTGGGCAGCGGCAGGGTCACGATCTGGTCGACCGGAACCACCTGCGTTCCCAGCGGCGTCGAGCTCGCCCCCGAGTAGACGCTAACCGTGGCATCCTCCTCGGCCGAGGTGTTGGCCACCACCACCGCGAACTGCTGGTCGTGGGGCATCACCGACAGCGGCGCGTCCGAGACGTTGGGCAGATCCACCGCCCAGAACTCGCAGCCCAGGTTCGAATTGCCCGTGTTGCACGGATCGGTGTCCGCGTCCCCGTCCGAGTCGCCGTCCGAATCCGCGTCCGAGTCGGCGTCGCCGTCCGCGTCGCTGTCCGCGTCGGAGCTGCCGTCGTCATCGGAGCCACCCACTCGTGAAGTGTCCTCGCAGGCCGCCGCCAACAGCGCGGCCAGCGCCGCAATCCAAAAAAGACCGTGGTGCATTTTCTTCTTCCTCCGCCCTACTCTACTTCGGCATTGATCGTCTTCAAATCGAGTCCCCCGGTGTATCCGTACGAAACTCGCCCGCCGTAACCCCAGACAGTAATCCCGAAATCCTGGCTCGACTCCAGCGTGTGCGAGAAGTCCGGGATCAGGCAGCGGGTCACCTCCCAACTCGCACTGTAGCTCTCCAGCTCGCAGTCCGAATTCGATCCCACCGAGACGCCGTCGAGCAGCACATCGACCCCGGCCGGGTGCGTGATCACCACGTAGTCGTTGAGGTACTTCTCCGGAGCGAGAAACACGTAGTGATTCAGGAACTGCTCGTGCGGAGGCACGAGCGCGAAGGCGGGATCGCCGCCCGCACCCTCGAACGGCACGTCGGTCGCCATGTGGCCGGTCAGGTACTGCCCGACTTGGATCGGCTTGTCGGCGCTGATCGCGAAGGTGTGGTTGACGCCCAGCTCGACCCACTGGCCGGCGTCGAGCGTGGTCGGCAGGCCGCCGATCGCCTGATCGGACTCCACGTAGGTGCCGTCCTCGGCAGCGATGATCCGCCAGTAGTCGTTCTCGGGCGTCTGATTGCTGGAACGCACCACCGAGCGCGCCGCGACGAACTCCTGGCCCCAGGTGGAGACCGGGAACATCTGGTGCTCGATGTGGTCGCAGTAGGAGACGCTGGTGGGCACGAAGGCGCAGGTGCTGCCGGCGAAGACCGCCACCGGCTGATCGGATTCGATCAGCGTACCCGAGACATCCGACGACGAGTTGAGCTGCAGGACGCCGGCGGCGTCCATTGGAAAGTCGTACGCCACGCCGGCCGACATCGAGGGGACCGAGCTGCCCGAGTACATCGAGTTGGCAGGCGTGACGGTCACAATGGTGCCGTCCTCGGTCGCGATCACGTTCATGCTCGAGTTGCCGGCGTTGGAGGAGTAGCCCAGCGCGTAGTAGGTCTTGCCCATCACGGAACGGGGCATCAGCAGCGAACCGTCGTTTGTGCAGATGTCGGAGTTGTCCGGCTCCAGGCCGGCGTAAGGGTTGAACTGGTAGGCGACCACCGGCCTGTCCGAGCTGACGCGAAAAGCCTTGTCACCGAGCAGGTAGCTGCCCGAGGTGGTGGTGTTGCCCAGCATGAAGACCTCGACCTGCTCTGAGCCGATCGCCGCCGATCCCGCGGTGGTCCAGCTCGCGCCGGAGCGCTGCTCGATCACGACGTTGGCGTCGGCCGCCTCCAGGTTGCTGACCGCGATCGCGTACGGCTGACCGGGCGTGGTGTTGTCCATGTCCACCGCCCAGTACTCGCAGCCGATGTAGGAGTGGTTGTTGGCCGCATCGGCGCAGGCCTGAGACGTGTCGACGCACTCCCCGGCCGCGCACACCAACGGCGCGCAGTCTTCGATCGGAATCCAGGAGGTGCCCCACTGGTCGCACTCGGCGACCTGGTTCTGGTAGCACCAGATCTCGCCGGGCTCGCAGATCGTCTCGTCTATCTCGTCGGTGACGCCGTCGCAGTCGTCGTCGATGCCGTTGCCCGGAATCTCGGGCTGGTCGGGATGCACGTCCGGGTCGTCGTCGTCGCAATCGAACGGCACGCACCACCAGTCGCCGTCCTCGTCCACGCACTGCTGTTCGCCGGTGTCGCTGTCGGCGTCGCTGTCCGCATCCGTGTCGGCGTCGCTGTCCGCGTCCGTGTCCGCGTCGCTGTCCGCGTCCGCGTCGGCGTCGCTGTCCGCGTCCGTGTCCGCGTCGGCGTCGCTGTCCGCGTCCGCGTCGGCATCGGATGTCCCGTCATCGTCATCGTCGAGAGGCTCGTAGTTGGCCGTGTCGCTCTCGCATCCCCACGCCAGTGCCGCGGCGAAAATCGCGATCGTGCCGTATCGAAATAGCATGGCATACCTCCAGTCGACTCAGATTGTACCACTACCAAAGCCGTTCGCGATACCGTCCGGCCACGCCCGGCTCCGATCCGTGCTACAAGAGCGGAGATGCGGGTGCGAACGGCGAGCTGGAGCGAGGCGGGCGACCGCGGAATCCTGGAGCGAGTCCGCCGGGAGGTCTTCATCGAAGAGCAGCGTGTCTCCGAGGACGAGGAGTTCGAGGGCCTCGACCCCGACTCGCTGCACCTGATCGTCGAGCTGGAAGATCGGGAAGGCTCCCGCGAGCCGATCGGAGTCGCGAGGCTGCGCCTCACGGGCGGCGGGACGGCCAAGGCCGAGCGCTTCGCCGTGCTGTCGGAGCATCGAGGGCGCGGCGCCGGACGAGCCCTGCTCCGGGCCGTGGAGGACGAGGCCCGCCGCCGCGGCGCGAAGACCATGGTGCTGTCTGCGCAGCTGAGGGCCGAGGCGTTCTACGAGGCGTTCGGCTACCGCAGGCAAGGCCCCGAGTTCACCGAGGCCGGAATCCGGCACGTCCGAATGGAGAGACGTCTCCGCTAATCTTTTCTTTTCACCAACCAGGTTTACCAACCAGGTTTCACCAACCAGGTTCACCAACCAGGTTTCACCAACCCCCCAACCACCCCAACCAGGTTTCCAACCAGGTTTGGGGCTAAACGGATCGAATTGAAATCATTGTTGATTCTGGAGTTGGCTCTGACCTTTCTCGACGGTTTGCTGTTTCTGCAGTGCGCGCTCGGCAGCCAAACCGGAACAGCCGGCTTCGTTCGACCTTTTCGGCCGGGAATCGTCCGGGATTCGGCTCGCCGCGCCGCCCCGCCTGCCGCTTTTCCGTCAATGATCGCTCGAAAAGACGCAGCGGTGCGCCGGGCGCGCGCGACTCGGCTTGCCGGCGCCCTGCTGCGACAGGTCCTCT
>JAWOBP010000149.1:0-11322 GCA_046484285.1 Polyangia bacterium | reverse complement strand
AGAGGCGCTCCTGCTCGCAGCGGTTGGTGACGAAGTATGCTTTGTCGGGGCTCCAGAATCTCATCGCGGTCCTCCCGGCTTGCGGCGCGCCGTCCCATCCGGCGCTGCTCACAGTAGATATCGGCCGCTCGGCCCCTCGAGTTGCATTTTTTTGAAAACCCCAACGATTACAGCTTGATCCGTTTAGGGGGTTAAGGGTGGTAGGGTTTGATCCGTTTAGGGGGTTAAGGGTGGTAGGGTTAAGGGTGGTAAGGGTGGTTATGGCGTTAGTCGATTGGCGGCGGGTCTTGATCGGTCCTGCCCCATTTGGCCGGGAAGTTGGACACTGCGGGCAAGCTGGTACAATGAGCGCGTGTCTGGAGAGCCCGAGCGGAAGATGGACCTTGCCGGCGCCGTACTGTACGTCTGCCCGGCGTGCGGGGTGGTCAACCCTTCCGGTCCTTCCGAGAGCTGCCCTCACGTGCAGCTGATCCGCTTCGACGGCGTGGACGGCGAGCTGTCCGATCTGCTCGCCGAGGTGGCCGCGGCCAGGCGCGGCTACAACGAGCTGGTCGATCGGCTCAAGCGCACGGTCAAGCAGGCGGTGCGCAGTGGAGAGGCGGTGGTCGAGACGCCCGGCAGGAGAGGACGGCTCGCCGAGGAGGACGAGGCCCGAAGGCCGTCCGAGGAGCTATACCTCACCAATCCGGAGCCGCCGCCCCCCAGGAAGCGACCCGCGCGCAAGAAACGCCGCGATCCTCCCCCGGTGGATCCGCGACAGCTCGAGCTGCTGGCGATGGGGCCGTCCAAGGGAGACGCCTGAGACGCCGTTTTTCGCCCCTGAAAGGCACCTTCCCTTGATTTTTTCATGAATAAAATGTCTACTTTAGCCGGCTTCTTTGGAGGTAGGACGATGAGAATCACGGTTGCCAGCGGAAAGGGGGGAACGGGAAAGACGACCTTCGCCGTCAATCTGGCCTACGCGTTGGCCGGCAGCGGCGAGGCGGTGCGCCTGCTCGATTGCGACGTGGAGGAGCCCAACGATCATCTCTTCGTGCGTCCCGAGTTCACCGCCAGCGAGCCGGTCGAGCGCTTCAAGCCGGTCTGGAACGAGGCCGCCTGCGAGGGATGCGGAGACTGCGCCGCGGCCTGCCACTACAACGCGATCGCCGTGGTCAAGGGCAAGGTGCTGGTCTTCAACGAGCTGTGTCACTCCTGCGGCGTTTGCTCGTACGTCTGCCCCAACGACGCGTTCAGCGAGCGGCCGGTCTCGGTGGGCAGCGTCGACACCGCCCTGGAGAACGAGCCCTTTCCGTTCGTGCGCGGCACGCTCGACATCGCCGAGGCGCTGGCGCCCTCGGTGGTCAGGCAGGCCAAGAAGCACTGCGATCCCGAGGCGATCAACATCATCGACGCCGCGCCGGGAACGGCCTGCCCGGTGGTCGAGGCCGTGGGCGACTCCGACGTGGCGATTCTTCTCACCGAGCCGACTCTGTTCGGTCTCAACGACGTCAAGCTGGCCGTGGGGCTGACGCTCGCCAGGGGAGTGCCGACCGGGATCGTGGTCAACCGCTCCGACGGCGAGGACGAGATCATCGCGAGCTGGGCCGAGCGGGCGGGGGTGCCGATCATCGGCCGCATTCCGTTCAGCAGAAAGTACGCCGAGGCCTACTCCAGGGGCGATGTTCTGGTGCGCGTCTTTCCCGAGCTGGAGCGGAACCTGATCGGAATCTACGAGGAGTCGGTGCGCCTCGCGGCGACCGAGGCTCCGCCGCCGCCCGAGGAGGAGAGACTGAGCGCGGTCCCGGGCTCGCGCGAGATGTTCGAGTCCGGAGAGGCGAGCGACTACGAGGAGATCACGGTCATCAGCGGCAAGGGCGGATCGGGCAAGACCACGGTCGTCTCCTCGCTGGCGATGCTGGCCGAGCAGGCCGTGCTGGCGGACAACGACGTCGACGCCGCCGACCTGCACCTCCTGATCGCGCCCGAGGTCTTCGAGGTGCACGACTTCGCCGGCGGACACAAGGCGACGATCGATCCCGACCAGTGCACCGGGTGCGGCCTGTGCGCCGAGGCCTGCCATTTCGAGGCGATCGTCCCCGACGACTCGCGAGGCGACGGCGTGCAGCTGTTTCGCATCGACGATCTGTCCTGCGAGGGCTGCGGTCTGTGCGGGCACGTCTGTGATTTCGACGCGGTGAGCGTGGCCGCGAGCACCGTGGGTCAGTGGTTCGTCTCGAGCACCGGCTGCGGCCCGATGGCGCACGCCAGGCTGGGGATCGCCGAGGAGAACTCCGGCAAGCTGGTCACGCAGGTGCGCAACGTGGCCGCCGAGCTGGCCAGGAACCTGAAGAAGAAGGCGATCGTGGGCGACGGTCCTCCCGGCACCGGCTGTCCGGTGATCGCGTCGGTCAGCGGGGCGGATCGCGTTCTGATCGTGACCGAGCCCACGGTTTCGGGCGTTCACGACATGCAGCGCGTGCTGGAGCTGACCAACCACTTCGGCGTGCCAGCGCAGGTGGTGATCAACAAGGCTGACCTCAATACCGAGCAGACCGCCATGATCGAGGAGATTGCCGGCGAGATGGGCTCGAGCGTGGTCGCCGAGATTCCGTTTGACACCAACGTCGACGATGCGCTCAAGTCGGGAAAGACCGTGGTCGAGCACGGTCGAGGTCCGGCGTTCGAACAACTAGTCCGCCTGGCCGAGTTGTTGAAGCTCGGAAACTGAACAAAGAAAGAGAGACGAGATGAAGATTGCGGTGACTTCGACCGGCCCGAACCTGGACGACGCGGTCGAGATGCGCTTCGGGCGATGCCCCTATTTCCTGATCGTCGAGACCGAGAGCATGGAGTTCGAGGCCGTCCAGAACCCCAACGTGGCGGCCGGCGGCGGAGCCGGCATCCAGTCGGCGCAGATGATGGCCGACAAGGAGGTCTCGGCGGTGCTGACCGGCAACTGCGGGCCCAACGCGTTTCGCACCTTCGAGGCGGCCGGCATCCAGGTGATCACCGGAGCCGGAGGCTCGGTGCGCGAGGCGGTCGAGGCCTTCGAGGCCGGCGGCCGGGCCGGCGACGAGGGACCCAACGTGCAGAGCCACTTCGGCATGGGCGGAGGCGGCGGCACGGGTCGCGGCGGAGGCGGCGGCATGGGTCGCGGCGGAGGCGGCGGCATGGGTCGCGGCGGAGGCGGCGGCGGTCGGAGCTAGATTTTCAACACGGGGTTGCGCGCGGCCGTGGTCTCGTCGAGGCGGCCCAGCCTCGTTCCGTGCGGCCCGGCTTGGAGGTGCTCGGCCTCGCTCTCGGCGCGCTCGGCGATATCCAACAGAGCCTCGGCGAAAGCCTCGATCGTCTCGCGGGATTCGGTCTCGGTGGGCTCGATCATCATCGCGCCCTTGACCACCAGCGGGAAGTAGACCGTCGGCGGGTGGAAGCCGCGGTCGATCAGCGCCTTGGCCACGTCGAGAGTGGTCACGCCGGTCTGCCTGGCCAGCTCGCGGTCCGAGGCGACCACCTCGTGCATGCAGCGCCCCTCGTTGTAGGGAATCGGATAGCGGTCCTTGATCAGGGCCGCCAGGTAGTTGGCACCCAGCACCGACATCTCGGCGACCTGCTCGATCCCGGCGGCGCCCAGCTCCAGGATGTAGGCGTAGGCTCGCGCGATCACGCCGAAGTTGCCGTAGAACGAGCGCATCCGCCCGATCGAGTCGGGGAAGTCCTCGCCGAGCCGGTAGACGCCGTTGTCGTCCTTGAGCGGTCGGGGCGTCGGCAGATACGGGACGAGCTCCTCGCAGACGCCGACCGGGCCGGAGCCGGGACCTCCGCCGCCGTGCGGCGTGGAGAACGTCTTGTGCAGGTTGAACTGCATAGCGTCGATCCCGAAATCGCCGGGCCGCGCGCGACCCATCAGCGCGTTGAGGTTGGCGCCGTCGCCGAAGACGAATCCGCCGCGTTCGTGCACGATGCGCGTCACCTCGCCGATGTGCTTCTCGAACAGGCCGAGGGTGTTGGGGTTGGTCAGCATCAGCGCCGCGACGCGGTCGTTCATCTTCTCGTCGATCGAGGCCGGGTCGAGCACGCCCTCGTCGGTGGAAAAGACGGGCTCCACCTCGTAGCCGTTGAGCGTGGAGGTGGCCGGGTTGGTGCCGTGCGCCGTGTCCGGGATCAGCACCACCTCGCGCGGGTCGCCGCGCCTGGCCAGCGCCTTTCGGATCATCATCAGCGAGGCCAGCTCGCCGTGCGCGCCGGCCGACGGCTGCAGCGAGACTCCGGCCATCCCGGAGATCTCTGCGAGCATGCGCTCCAGCTCCCACATCACGCGGATCGCGCCGGGGCAGATCCGCTCCGGAGTGTAGGGGTGCAGCCCGGCGAAGCCCGGCAGGCGCGAGGCCCACTCGCCCAGCTTGGGGTTGTACTTCATCGTGCACGAGCCGAGGGGGTAGAACTGGTGATCGACCGAGAAGTTCCAGGACGAGAGCCGCACGAAGTGGCGAAACACCTCTGGCTCGCTCAACTCGGGTAGCGGAGCCGCCTCGTCGCGCACCAGCTCCGGGGGAAGCACGTCTCCCGGATCGACCTCGGGCACGCCGGGATCGGGCAGGTTGTCGCCGCAGCGGCCCTCGCTGCTGCGCTCGAAGATCAACGGCTCGTGAAAGCCCAACGTCTTGGTTCCGGGAAAGTCGCTCATCGCTCACCTCGGTGAAACAGTGCGGATCCGCTCAGACTTTTTCGTCTAGCACAGCCCCCGATCCGCATCAAGCAGAGCCGCGGCCCCGAACTTGATGAATCGCGCTCGACGGGCGACAAATCCTTGAAAGGGAGGTCGGAGTTTGAAAAGACGCAATTGCTGGCGAGCGGTGTTTCCGGGTCGCGTCCGGACGGCTTTCGCCGCCGTGGTCGCCGTTGCGATCGCGGCAGGAGGAGTCGCGGTCTGCGCGGGCTGCGGCTCCGAGGGCTCCGGGCGGGCGGATCCCGGGTTGCGGCGGGATCTGCTTGACGCGATCGCCGAGGCGAGGCGCGAGCTGGATGCCGGCCGGGATCGCGTCCGCGAGCTGGCGGGCGAGCTGAGGCCTCAGATCGAGCGGCTGTGGGTGGCCAACACGGTGGACGAGCCGCTCGAGCAGGTCAGGGCCTCGCAAAAGTGGCGCCGGCACCGCGAGACGATCGAGGCGCTGCGAGCCGCCTGCGAGGCCTGCGCCCACGAGCTGAAGACGCTCGGCCGCTACGCGGTGGCGACCGCCGGCAACGCCGAGTCCGCGGGCTCGCAGGCGGTGATCTCCCGCGCCGCGGCGCTGGCGCGAGACGCCCGCAGGTGCGGTCGCGAGGAGCCCCTGGGAGTCTCGATTCAGCGCTGCCGCGACGGCAACTCACACTGCGAGGAGCTGTTCGACGGGATCGAGAGCTGGTTGGAGCGCAAGCGGTCCCGGATCGACGAGCTGGAAAAGGCGGCCCGGGAGCTGTGAGCTTCTACCAGTTTCGAGCGTGTCAAAGAATAGCCCGTGCATCTGTCCTGAATAGGGTGGCTCCAGGTGGCAAGAAGGGCAGGCCTGGTACACTCTGTGCCGCCGTACCGAGACGACGAGACCCCCCAACAACATCGGCCCTGAGTTTGGGTTTCGTAGGTAGGCGATCCGATCTTTTGGAGCCCTGCGTGATGGCGCCGCATTGTTGCATCAGTTGACGTGCGGGAGCGCGGTCACTACCGACAAGATATGGACGTGGACAAGCACATCACGTTCTGGCGGGAGGGCGCCAGGGAGGACTGGGAGGCAGCTCAGTCGCTGGCGCCTTCACCGGACGAATCCGAAGCCACGTCGGTCACGCAGACGGCGCGGGAGATCCTGCAATGGTTGAAGCCGACGTTAGAAAAAAAATAGAGACCTACGTCGCGCAGCTCGACACGCTGGGTGTTCCCGTGAGCCGCATCGTTCTCTTTGGCTCCTGGGCGCGCGGTGAGGCGCACGAGTGGAGTGACATCGACGTGGTCGTCATTTCGCCCGTGTTCGACGAGGAATCCCCGCGGAAGGAGATCGCGCTCCTGTGGGAGGCGCTCGTCGCCACCGGCGGATACATCGAGCCCATCCCCTGTGGCGAACGTCGCTGGATCGAGGACGACGGTTCGCCGATCATCGAGATCGCTCGCCGCGAAGGGATCGAGATCGACCTCTCGGCCGCTTGAAACAACATCGGCCCTGAGGCTGGACCTCAGGGCCGTGTGTTTGTGGAGCTAAGGGGGATCGAACCCCTGACCTCATGACTGCCAGGGAGGGCCAAAACGGGGACGCCGGGGGCGACGCAGATCACGCCGATAGCGCTTTTGTTACGGCGTGTTACGACAATGACAACCGTCTCGTCGCACCTCCTGTTGCGTAGCAAGCCCAACGGCATGAGGGGGGCGTTCCCAGGAAGCCAAGAAAAGCCGAGGGCTGGTTGGAGCGCAAGCGGTCCCGGATCGACGAGCTGGAGAAGGCGGCCCGGGAGCTGTGAGCTTCTACCAGTCTCCGGCCGGGGCGCAGCTGTCGTTGCGCGTCAGCTGGAAGATGCCGAACAGCGGTGTCATCTCCGGCACGTCGGCCACCGGCGGGCGCATCACCCGCACCTCGACGTGCTCGTTCTCCATCAGCGAGACGACCACCATCGCCGGCCCGCCGTCGGTCGCGGTGGCGTGCGCCAGGTAGTTCCTGATCCGCCCGCCGGGGAACCGCAGCTCGGACAGCGAGTCGTTGACCAGCTGGGACATCTGGGCCACAACCGCGTCGTCGAACAGGCCGTCGTCGGTCCAGACCCGGCCGGCGTCTCCCCGGCCGTCCGCCAGCGCGCCGGCGTCGATCGTCAGGCTCAGAACCACGTCCTGGTCGAAACCCTGGCGCACGAAGTCGGCAGCCACGATCTTGCCGCTGTAGCACTCGCCCGGATCGGTATCGAACGAATCCAGATCGATACAGGAGGCGGCCAGGGCTCCGGCCGCGATCGTCAGCAGCGCTGCGGCGAGGCGTGTCACGCTTCACAATCTAGCAGCCCCCCAGCCGGGCGGCAAGCGGCGCGACGGGGTGCTCAGCTCCGCCGCGCCAGGCGGGCGCGGACGATCTCGGCGAAGGTTTCCAGCCGGGTTGCCAGACCCTCCTCGGCGGTCTGCTCGTCGATGCTGAGGTGCAGGTAGGGCACCTCGCGCTCGTTGAGGTAGGGCTGCAAGACCTGGCGCACCGAGGTTTCCGGCAGGCAGGTGAACGGGTAGAGGTGCAGGATCCCGTCGCAGCTGTCGGCGAACTCCTGGGCGTAGGCCACCGAGAGCAGGGAGTCGCCGCCGCCCGGCGCCTCGAAGAATTTTCTGGCCCGCTCGATGCGGTGCGCCTGGGTCCGGTAGTAAAGCCGCGTCACCACCGACATGAAGCTGTACTCCGAGATCGGCGATATCACCTCCAGGCCCATCCGGTTGAGCCGCTCGAGGATGCGGCGGTTGGTGAACTCGTCGATGCAGGTGTACGACTCGCCGATCACTCCCACCCGCGGCAGGCGGAGCGTCGGGTCGGTCGCCACCGCGCGCAGCCGGCGCAGACCGCGATGGCCGAGCCGCACGATCCGGGGCGCGTCGTGAGTCCGATCGAGCTCGGATATCAGCTCGTCGAAAACGCCGCTCGCCGACGCCTGGTCTTCGGCGCGGGGGCGGACCTCGAGCAGCGCCCGGCGCCAGCGCTCGATCACCTTCAGCTTGTACATCATCTTCCAAAAGCCCGAGAAGGTGCGCGGGGTGTAGCTCGGCGAGCCGCGGTACGGCGAGGCCTCGTGCAGGACTCCGTAGAGGCTGGAGCGGATGCTGCCCGAGACGACGTGCGCGGTGAAGCTGCGTCCCTCCTCTTGCAGGATCTCGCGCTGGACCGCCTGGTACATCGAGAGGCGGCAGATGCCCTTGCCTCCGAAGAAGACGATCGTGTCGGCGCCCTTGTCCAGCGCCGAGAGACAGTCGGCGAGCGCCAGGCGGAACGGGTAGCAGCAGTACTCGGGCGAAAGCCGGCGCGTGCGGATCAGCCCCTTCAGGCCGGGGCGATCCGGGTCGACCCACTCGTGTCCCAGCTCGCGGGCCAGCGTCTTCATCGCGGTCGAGAGGTGGCCGATCTGCGAAGTGGAGATCTTCAGCATCGACCTTCCTCCGAGTCGTGCTGAGCGCGGCGGTGGCGGGCCACGTCGACGAAGGCGGAGAGCCTGGTCAGCAGTCCCTCGCGCGAGGTGTGCTCGTCGAGAATCAGGCGCAGCACCGGGATCCGAGCGGCGCGCCGGTCCATCCGGTAGAGAATCGTGTCGGCCGAGTAGGAGTCCGGCCCGCAGGCGAAGTAGGTCATTAGCACCGCGCCGTCGATCCCCTCCTCGAGCCGTCGCTCCAGCGCCCGCGCGGTGCGCACCGAGGACTCGTAGTACATCCCCTCCTCGAACGGGCACGGCGTCTCGGAAAGGGGCCGCGGCGATCTGACCACCTCGGCTCCCAGGCTTCGCAGCAGCTTGGCCACCCCCAGCCCGAGAAAAGAGTCGCGCTCCGCGTAGAGGTGGCCGAGCATCGCGATCCGCAGCCCGTCGCTCGAGCGCGGCGGGGCTTCGCGCTCGCCGGCGATCTCCGCCCGCCAGGCCTCGTCGATTCTCCTCTCGCCGTCGGGCCGCCACGCGCCGAGCTCGACCAGCATCGGGCGGCAGGCGTCGCGCAGGTGCTCGATCAGGGTCGCGCGGGGCGAGTGGTGCAGGTCGATGTAGGGCGCCAGCACCGCGAGGCGGGGGAAGGCCCGCTCGATCATGTCGGGCAGCACGTGGAACTTGGGACAGTGGTTGCGGCCCTTGGCCAGCGAGATCACGCGCGGCACGAGCACGGTGTCAAGGCCGTCCAGCTCCAGGCGGGCGACGTGCCCGAAGAAGGTCTTGAGCGGAAAGCAGACCTCGTCGATGCAGCGATCCAAACCGAGGCTCAGGATTGCCTGGGAGCTGTGCGGGGAACGGATCGGTTCGAACCCGCTCGACTCCAGCAGGTGGTCGAAGAACCTCCGCAGCTCGTGGAAGGCCAGCGCGCGCGGCACGCCGATGCGACGTCCGCGCGGACGAATCCGCCGCGTTGGTGGGTCGGCTCGATAGCGCATAGCCCGAGGCTCGTCTTTCGCCGGGCCTACTGTACGGTCTCCAGCACGATGTGCAACGAGGACAGATCGGTGGGGCCGAAGCGAAGATGGTTCTCGAACTCGGAGACGATCCAGAGGCTGCGCACGGCGGCCTCGGTGCAGACCGGCTCTCCGGCGTCGATCTCGTCGACCTCGGTGCCGTCCTCGCGCACCGCGGCGAACGGCACGTCGGCGTCCAGCATCATGAACACCGGGGTGTTGTCGTCCGGGTTGATCGAGAGCCGCAGGTACCCGCCGTTTTGTTCCTCGTACTCGACCAGCTCCACGGTCTTGCGTCCCGACGAGGCGTCGATCGCTCCTCCCTCCCCGAGCGCGGTGCCGGCGGTCTTGGGAACCTGCCCGGTGGACGGCTCGGTCGAGAGGTTCTCGCACATCGCCTCCTCCTGCTCGGCGCCGACCACGATCTCGCCCTCGTCCAGGCCGGAGCTTCGATCTTCGGTGTCGCATGCGGCGGAAGCGATCAGGCTCGCGAGCACCGCCCAGATCCAGTTGCGTGACATTCCGTCCTCCACGGCCCGCAGAAAATGGGCTCGACAGCATCATAGGGCAATCCCGGCCGTTTGGGGAGCGCCGCGCGATTTTTTGCGCGCGTTTTCGATCATCGCCGTTTTGAACCTCGCCCGGTGAGCGGGATTCGAGCCCGCGATAAAATTCGGCCACAGAAGTTTTGCGCTCGATGTTAGACTGTTCGAGCAGACGCGACGATTTTCTTGCGCGCGGCCGGAATCGGCTGGGAAAGGTTGTGTGATGAACAAAGGCATCTTGCTGTTGATGGCGGCCGCCCTGCTGGCGTTGCTCGCCGGGTGCAGCTCGACCGACCGGGACGACAGCGGAGGCGAGTCGGACGTGGACGCGGACGGGGACGGAGACGCGGACGGGGACGGAGACGCCGACTCGGACAGCGACTCCGACACCGAGATTCCGGACGGAGCGACCACGCTCAGCGGAGTGGTGATGGCGCCCTCTGAGACCTATCCGATCCCGGGAGCGCTGGTCTACCTGACCACGGGCGACGCGTCGGAGATCCCCGATCACGTCTTTTGCTACGACTGCGAGGACATGACCGGCAAGAAGTGGACGCTCAGCGAGCCGGACGGGAGCTGGAAGCTGGAGAACGTGCCGGCGGGCACGTGGAACATCGTGACGAGGAAGGGGTTCTTCCAGCGACAGCGAGAGATCACGGTCGAGGGCGAGTCGAGCGAGGACGTGCCGATGGAGATCACCAAGCTGCCGCGCTCCGACAGCGGGGACGGGCTCGACCGAATTCCCAACTACGCCGTGGCGCTCAACAGCTGGGACCGGCCGCACAACCTGCTGGCCAAGCTCGGGGTCGGCGAGCTGGGCAGCGACGGCGAGCTGGTGTTCGGCACCGAGAACTTCGACATCTTCAACGACGACGTGACCGAGCCCGGCTACCCGGACTCCTCGCAGATCTACGCCAGCCAGGAGACCCTCGAGCACTACCACATGGTGTTCATGCCCTGCACGGCCAGCCACCTCAAGTACGGCACCACCCACCCGGCGCTGGAGACCACGGAGACGCGCAGCATGATCCGCGACTACGTGGCGGCGGGCGGCAAGTTCTACGGCACGTGTTACGGCTACGACTGGATCGAGAAGCCGTTCCCCGAGTACATCGAGTTCCCCGGCGACGACGCCGCGATGCTGGACTCGACCCACAGCCCCTGGGACGGACCGACCGTGATCGAGGAGCAGGATCTGCGCGACTGGCTGCAGGTGGTGACCACCGAGAACATGGACTCGTTCTACATCTCGGGCGCCTGGACCCACGGCGAGCACACCAACGACGTCAACGACGGGATGGGGCTCGAGGAGAACGACGGCTGGGTCAAGCCCACCACCTGGGTCTCGGGCGCCAACGCCTCCTGGAATTGCTCGCAGGGGATCGATGGCCGCTGCCCGATGACGGTGACCTACAACTTCGGTTGCGGCAAGATCTTCTTCTCCGCCTACCAGGTCGTGGAGTCGACCTCCTCGGTTCAGATCCGACCGCAGGAGTACGTGCTGCTCTACCTGATCCTGGAGGTCGGAGTCTGCGAGGGCGACTACGTTCCGCCGGAGTAGCTGGTATTCGTTGATGAGGAGTGACGCCGGGATACGCAGGCAGGGGCCGCTCTCACCCGAACGGGAGAGGTTGATTCGGCACTAGTGCCTCGTCAACCCCACA
>JAWOBP010000227.1:0-12374 GCA_046484285.1 Polyangia bacterium | reverse complement strand
GCGCCGCGCCGGAGGTTGGGAGCACGTGGTTCGGCCCCGACGCCTTGTCGCCGAAGGCCACGGTCGTTTCCTCGCCGAGGAACAGCGACCCGTAGCACCGCAGCCGGTCAAGCCACCAGTCGAGATCGCACGCCAGCACCGTCAGATGCTCCGGCGCGGTATCATCCGCGACCTGCGCCATCTCTTCGCGGTCGCCGCAAAGGATCACCTCGGCATAGTCGCGCCAGGCGGCCTCGGCGTTGCTCTTGTTCGGCTCGGGCAGCGCGGCGATCAGGTCCGGCACGCGCGCCATGACCGTCTCCGCCAGCGGCCGGTTATCGGTCACCAGCCAGACCGGCGAGTTGTAGCCGTGCTCGGCCTGCCCCACGAGGTCGGCGGGGCCAGCTCGGCTACGGAGACGCCTACGCTGGAGAGGACTTCCTGGGCGACGACGAGCCGCCGGCCAGCCTCTGCGAGGTGCCGGTGATCTGAGCGCACCGGCCGCTTCGATCATGTTGCAGAGTTTTCGAGTCGGGGTATCGCGATCGAGCGCCGCCACCGGACCCCCGGCCCGAAACGCTTTCCCCACAGCGCGGAGTGCTCATAGCATCACGATCCTTGCCCGAAGCCGGGTCCCCGGTGTAGACTGAATGTCGGGAGGCGTTTCATGATACGTACAGCAGCACTCGCAGCGGCGCTGGCTCTGGCCGGCTGCGGCGACGACGGCCACGCGCCGTACGGAGATCTGGCGGACGGCGGCGACGACGGTCCGGGCGGCGGCAGCACGATGCCCGACGCCGGAGACGGAGGCGCGGATACCGACACCGGCACGGAGACCGGAACCGACACCGACCTCTCATGCGGTACCGGCGAGGTCCTCCAGCCCCAGACCGATCTGTGCTGGCTGCGTTGTCCGATCGGCCAGAGCTGGAACGAAGAAGGGAGCTACTGCTCCGGCACCGCATTGCAAAAAGACTTCGAAGGGGCGATCGCCGCCTGCAACCTGCTGGAGGGCGGCGACTACGAGATGCCCAGCCGGCAGCAGTACGTCGATCTGCTCGGCGACTGCGAGCAGGTGGTGCTGGACGGCGAGGAGGGCCTCTGCGACGCGTGCAACGCCGAAAGCAGCGACTGCGAGGAGATGTTCGGCGAGTACGGCGATTTCCACACCTACTGGACCGGCACCGACAGTTCCCCGGGGCCATGGACGGCCAGCTTCCAGACCGGCCAGATCGTCAAGGCCGAATCGCCGCTGGTCCTGTACCACGTGCGTTGCGTCAGGTCGCTTTGACGCTTCCCCCGGAAAAAGGCCTCGCCAGCCGCGGGACCGCCCGGTAGTATCGCCGGCTGGACAACGTCGAAGAGGAGACTCCGCAATGCGCGCAAACAAGCTCGCGCCGGCCGCCGTCGCCCTGCTGGCGACGCTCTCCGCCTGGAGCTGCGACGATTCCAACGAGCGCTCCGAGCCCGAGCAGTGCGATAAGTACTGCGCTCCCAACACCGGCTTTCCCTGCCCTTGCGATCCGAACGAGGGTTGCTGGGACGGCTCGCTGTGCGGAGTGCTCGACACGGATCACGCGATGGGCGCCTGCTTCGCGCCCTGCCAGTCCGATTCCGACTGCGTGGCCGAGATGAGCTGCAACGCCACCGCGCGCTGCGTGATGACCAGCGTCGCCAGCGGCGAGAAGCACTGCGGCTACGTCTGCACTTGCGACCAGGACTGCCCCAACAACATGATCTGCGTCGAGACGCCCGAGGCCGAGATCTGCTACCCAGATCTGTGACGCCGGCTCCAGTTGCGCTACCCTGGTGACGATGCACGAGCCCCCGGACGTGAGCTCTCGGTTCGAGCGCCGCTCCCGCGCCGCGCGCCCCTTCGCGCTGACCGCGCTCGCCGTAGTCGCGGGGAGCCTGGGCGGCATCGCCGGCTCGTTGCTGACCGATCGCTACCTGACCGGCATGACCTGGACCATCATCGTCGGCGGGCTGCTGCTGGCTCTGCTGGCCGTACCGATCGTGCGCGCTCGTCGCTGCCCCAACTGCGACCGGCAGATGGGTCGGGAGGTGGGAATCTTCTGCCCGGTCTGCGGCGCTCGGCTATCGAGCCGGGACCGTGATATGATACCGTCCGAAAACGACAGGGAAAGGCGATGAACCCAACATTGGCGCTGGTTCTGCTCGTGTTGCTCGTGCTGGGGCTCGGCGCGCTGGTCGCCGTGCTGCTGTGGAAGACCGCGCGAGGATATCGCTCGCTGGTCACCTGGGCCGACGTCGCTTCGGCGCTCGGGCTGCGACACGAACCGCCGGAGTTGAAGACCGCGCTCGATCCGGGCTCGATGTCCGGCCGACGCAAAGGCCGCGAGGTTCGCATCCGCGCCGAGGAGCGGACCAGGCGCACGGCTCGCACGCGCGCGACGGTCGAGCTGCGCGAGCCGCTGGGGCTGGGCCTGGGGCTGGCATCCAGCCCCGAGCTGAGACCCGAGGGCTGGGACGACTCCTCCCAGTTCGTCAGCGGGCATCCCTACCTGGACAAGACGCTTCGCCCGCGGGCCTCGGATCCGGAAGGGGCGCGGCGGATGTTCGAACGCAAGGCGCTGCGCGACCGGGTCGTCGAGCTGGCGTCGCGCCCCGGCGAGCTGGGGATCGACGACCGCGAAATCACCTTCGTCGCACCGGAGCTGGTCGCCGGCAAGGACCAGCTGGCCGAGCTGCTCGACGAGATGCTGCGCCTGGCCGAGCTGCTCGAGGAATCCAGGACAGGCTAAATCGCGTACAGCGCGAACGACCGCAGCGGGCCGCCGGTGGACGAGCCTCCGATCGCCCGGCAGTCGCAGCCGTCCTTCTTGCCGCCGCCGTCATCGTCGGAGTCAGCATCGGCATCGATATCCGCGTCGGCATCGCCGTCCACGTCGCAATCGATATCCGGCGCCGCCGGTTCGGAGGAAACCTCGTCCGTGCAATCCATCCAGTCGTCCCCCGCGACGTACCCGCAGCTCTCCGAGTCGGAGCACTCGTAGTGCTCGAGCTGTCCGTCCTCGCACCAGTAGGTCTCGCTCAGGTCGGCCGCGCAGCAGCCGTACATCGGATCGTCGGCCGGCCAGGGCCAGGCCGAATCGTCGCAATTGTCCGGAATCTCCTCCGGGCAGCACACCACGTTGTCGTTCAGCGCCGCGAGCGCCTCGCACGAAGTGGCGTTTTCGCAGTTGAACGGGTTGAGCGTGCAGTCGAGGTTGCAACCCAGGTTTCCCGAGCCGAGGCCCCAGTCCGCGCAGGCGGGCTGCTCGACAGCGCACACGTCGCACTCCTCGCCCTCGTCGACCACGCCGTTGCCGCAGTCATCGTCCGGACAGGCCGAGGAGTCGACCGTGCAGTCCAGGTTGCAGGTCAGCAGGTCCACGGGCGCTCCCCCGTAAGCCGAGCAGTCGTCCCCGCCGAAGTCGTCTCCGTCGCACTCTTCGTCTCCGGCCCGCACGCTGTCTCCGCAGTAGACCTCGGGCGGAACCCAGCCGCCGCCCGCCTCCCGGGGAATCTCGTGGCTAATGCAGTGGATCGCGCCGGACAGGGGAATGATGTGATCGGAATCGATCGGGACGACGGTCGAATCGCCAGCCGCGCTCTCGTAGGCCGCGATCGCCTCGGCCTCCAGGTCGAGCAGGTCGTCGGCGCTCTCCGTCCCGTGGGGATCGTAGTACGACGGCATCAGCACCACGTCGTTGAAAATCTCGGAGTTGAGGTAGGAGCGGTACACCCAGCCGTAGCCGTCGTGGTAGGGCTCCGGCATCGGCATGCGCGTCACCTGCCATGGGTCGCCGTCCAGGTTGGTGCTGGCCTCGATGATCGCCAGGTTGTCCTCCTGGTCCTGGTAGTCGTCGACGAACGAGTCCTCGCAGTAGCCCGAATCCCCAGCGTCCACGCTCCCGTCGAAATGGGTGTCGAAAGAGAATTGCCCGAGCAGGATCGAGGTCGGGCCCACCAGCTTGGCGTACAGATCGATGTGCCCGGTACCGTCCAGGCAGATCGGGTTGAGCACGATCAGCTGCTCGCAGCCCAGGTAGTCCATCATCAGCTGATCCACGTCCTCGTCGCTCCAGCCGGCGGGCTTCTCGTAACCGTAGACGATACTGGAGAAGAAACACGTGCCGGCGCCGTCGCTCATGATGTTGCCGCCGGACAGCTCGTGCTCGTGGGCGTAGACCTCGAGCGGCTCGCCGTCGGTGCGCAGCCAGTCGCCGGCGCCGATCAGGGCGGGAACCATGTCGTCGAGAGGTCTGCCCGGGTAGTAGGCGTCCACTATGTGGCGAGTCCCGTCCTGGGACACCGCCCACTCCGGACCGTAGTCGCGAATCCAGATCGTATCGGTGGGATAGTTGAGAAACCCGTATGCGTCCTCCGACACACCCGCCTCCGAGAGCATCGCCCCGATTGTCGCCCTGTTGTTTCCGCGGGCCACGATCCAGGTGAAGCCCGCCTGGGAGTACGCCTGGACCATCTCCGCCCACATCTCCATGAAGTCGGCACCGTAGTTGAGCACCGCGATGATCGTGGAGTCCATCTGCTCGAACTCGCCCGGCCGCCGGATCCCCGCCGGCGGAGGACCCTTCGTCACGGGCGGCGGCGAGTACCGCCAGGACCAGCGCGGGTGGTAGAGTTGCGGGTTGGCCAGCTCGTCCGCGGTCAGCATCACCGAGGGAATCCGTCGCACCGCGCGCGGCTCGATCGGCGCCTCGCCGGCTCGCGCGACCGCGCCCGCGCCCGCGACGATGATGGAACAGATCAACGACAAGCAAGAAATATTCTTCGATAAAGGCTTCATGTTTCTCTCCTGTTGCAGGACAGAATATCACAGCCCGCTCCCGCGCGGGGCGCCAAGAGCATGACGTCCCCTCACATCGGACTCGTCTCGAGGGGTGATGAACCAGGCGACCGCCCAGAGACGATCGCCGCTCGGGGGACGCGAGCTAGTCGGACTTCAGCACGCCCCGCTCGGTGAGCACGCCGATCACTCTCTCGACGCACTGCTCGATCGACAGCTCTCCGGTGTCCACCACCAGCTCCGGCTTCTCGGGAGCCTCGTAAGGATCGTCGATTCCGGTAAAACCCTTGATCTCGCCGGCGCGGGCCTTCTTGTAAAGTCCCTTGGGATCGCGATTCTCGCAGATCTCCAGCTTTGCGTCGCAAAAGATCTCGAAAAACGAATCGGGTTGCAGGGCGCGGGCCTGATCTCGATCCGCGCGGTAGGGGCTGATGAAGGCGGTCAGGTTGATCACGGCCGCCGAGCTGAACAGCTTGGCAACCTCGCCGATCCGCCGGATGTTCTCCTGGCGATCCTCGGCCGAGAAGCCCAGGTTCTTGTTCAGGCCGTGGCGGACGTTGTCGCCGTCCAGCACGAAGGTGCTGACTCCGCGCTGGTGCAGTGCAGCCGCCGTGGCGTTGGCCAGCGTGGACTTGCCCGAGCCGGAAAGACCGGTGAACCAGATCGTGCAGCCCTTGTGGCCATGAAGCTCGGCCAAGTCGGCGGTGGTGATCTGCTGCTCGTGCCAGGTGATGTTGGTCGCTTTTCGCTCGTTCATCTCGACTCCTTAGATCTTGCCTTGCTCGTGCTTTTCGCGCAGCTTGCTCAGCATGTCGACGGTCATGCGCTCCAGGTCCCAGGCCGGCTTCCAGCCCCACTCCTCGCGCGCCGCGCTGTCGTCCACGGAGTCGGGCCAGGAGTCGGCGATCGCCTGGCGGAAATCCGGCTCGTAAACCACCTCGAAGCCGGGAACCTGCTCGGCGATCGCCGCGGCCAGCTCGCCGGCGCTGAAGCTCATCGATCCGACGTTGAAATCCGAATGGTGTTTCAAATCATCGAAAGGAGCTTCCATCAAATCCATGGTCGCCTTGATGCAGTCGGGCATGTACATCATCGGCAGGCGCGTCCCCTCTTCGACGAAGCAGCTGTACTTGCCGTGCTTGACCGCGTCGTAGAAGATCGCCACCGCGAAATCGGTGGTCCCGCCTCCCGGCAGCGTCTCGGAGCTGATGATCCCGGGGTAGCGCAGCCCGCGCACGTCGAGACCGTACTTGTTGACGTAGTAGTCGCAGACCAGCTCGCCCGCGACCTTGGTCACCCCGTACATCGTTGTCGGCCTCAGCACCGTGTCGTTGGGGGTGTTCTCCAGCGGAGTGCCCGGTCCGAAGACGGCGATCGACGACGGCACCACCACCTGCGTCATCTCGCGATCCCTGGCCAGCTCCAGGATGTTGAGCGTGCCGTTCATGTTGACGTCCCAGCACAGCTGCGGGTTCTTCTCTCCCACGCCGGACAGGATCGCGGCCATGTGCACGATCGTGTCGATCCCGTGCTCTTCGACGATCTTCTCCACCGAAGCGCGATCGGTGACATCGATGAAGTAGAACGGACCGGAATCGCAAAGCTCGGGGTTCGGCTCGGTCTTGCGGCCGGTGGCGACCACGTTGTCACCGCCGTACTTCTCCCGCAAGGCGAGTGTCAGCTCGGATCCAATCTGCCCGACCGATCCGGTCACCAGGATTTTTTCGATTTTGTTCGGCATCGGTGCGTTCTCCTTGCTGTCCGCGTCGAGTGCGACGTTTCGCGACGACCGGGAAGCTACGATCTTAGCGCGCGATTGAAAAGGGGCTCAATCCTCGGGTTCCTCCTCCTCGGGAGGCTCCAGACCTTCCTGTCCGGTGCGCCCTCCCAGCACGCGTCCCAAACGGCGCCCGACGCCTTCGACCAGCCGATCGTATCGCTCCTCTCCGGCCAACTTGCGCAGGCGGCCGTCCAGCGCGCGCAGCTTCTCCCCGTAGCTGGAGCGGTGCTCACCGTAGAAGTCGGCGGCGCGGCGCCCAATCGCCAGGGCCCGGTCCTTGAAACCCAGCGCCTCGAACAAATCGATCGCGCGGTCGAACCCTTCTGTGAAACGCTCCTTGCCGGCCGCGATGAACGCCTCCTCCGCCTTGACGAAGTACTCGGTGTGCTCGGGGTCCTTTTTCAGCGCCTCGGTCCCCATCGCGAAGTAGAGCTCTCCCAGCCCGGCGTGAGCGCGCGGAAGCTGGACCTCCTTCCCGATCGCCGAGAGAAACGCGGTCTCCGCGCCCTCGTAGTCCTTGAGATCCAAACAGATAGCCCCCAGCGAGACGAAGCCGTCCGTGTAGCCGGCGTCGATCGCGCGGGCGATGTTGCGCTTGGCTCCCTCTAGGTTCCCCAGCCTGTGGTAGCAGCGGCTGATCACCTTGTAGGCGTCGATCGTCAGCTCTCTGCGGGCGGGCTGATCCAGCTCCGAGGTGGGCAGCATCTGCAAGATGATCCTCCACAGCTGGATGCAGCCGCCGAAGGCGTCGTCTCGCGTCTGCACGATCGTCTGCTCGGCCTCGTCGTCGCGTCGTCCCAGTTTGATCCCGTCGAGCTTGATCGCCCGATCGAAAATGGCATCCGCGACGTCCACCAGACGATCCAGGGCGCTTTGCTCCTCGCCGCCTTTTTCACCTTTCGCCGTATTCATTTCTGCTCCTCTTTTTGTTTTTCGTCGCCGGAAAAACGCGCCCGGATCAGTCGAGCCAGTGCATCGAGCGCGCAGCTTCGACAGTAGCCGAAGTCCGCGACGAGTCGCTCGATCGTCTCCTCGGCTGCCCGGCGCTCACCGTCGTCGAGCCGCTCGTCCTCTTCCCCCAGCAACGCCAATGCGTTCTGGGCGATGCGTTCGACCTTGGCCCGGTTCTTTGTGAAGTAGGCGTCCTCGAGGCGCCGCAGGTGGGCCGGCAAAGCCACCGAGACGCGCGTACGCTGCCCGGGATGGTCGATCGCCCAGGCCGCCATCCGCGAGAGGACACCGTTGCGGAACGAGTCGCGATCGGCGTCGTCCACCTCCAGATCCCGCTCCACTCCGCGCATCATCTCCTCGTCCGGTTCCTCCGGACGGCCGGTGGCCTCGTTGAGGATCTTCTCCTCCTTGATCGCGTGCTTGACGTGGTTGACGTAGCGCTCGAGCAGCTCCTCGTGCCGGTGCTCCTCGACCAGCCCGCTCGCCGCCCGGATCTCCCGCTCGAGATCGTCGAGCACCCGCTCCTCGGCGATGCGCACGAAGGCGCGGTGATTGTGATAGTCTCCGGGCTCGGCCTCCCGCTCGAGGAAGGGATGCTCGCGCACCTTGCCGCATAGCTCGTCCAGCCTCCTGAGCACCGCGAACGGTGAAAGACAGGAGAAATCCTCGTCCTGAGAGGCGTCGATCAAAACCTGTCGAATCAATCGCGGCGAGGCGCCGAAGCGGCCTTCGTAGCGCCAAGAGCCCGCGTCTTCCTCGTGCATCGCGTCGATCGAGTCGGCCAACTCGGCGGCCTCGTCGTCGCTCAGCCCCTCG
This sequence comes from Polyangia bacterium, assembly GCA_046484285.1. GTDB lineage: Bacteria > Myxococcota_A > Polyangia > JAAYKL01 > JAAYKL01 > CAZHCG01. The sequence goes on along the minus strand of JAWOBP010000227.1, from coordinate 4,035 downwards.
GGAACCGTGCCGTCGTCGTAGAGATCGCACTTGGCGGCCACGTCGAGACGTTCGATCACTCCTCGCAGTTCCTGAGGGTAGCTCTCCGGATCGGGCCGGTGCAAGCGAGTCAGCACCGCCCAGTGCGCCGCCGCCGAAATCGCGTGGGGCGCCACGTGCCGCTCGATGCGCGGCTCGAGCAGCATCTCGTAGATGCCCCGCTCCACGTCGCGACGCGTGATGTAGGGGACCGGTACCAGCGTGAGCCGATCGCGGAAGGAGGGATACTCGTGGTGCTCGCGAAACGCCTCGAGCATCACGTCGTTGGTCGTCCCCATCAGCACCGAGTTGAGCTTGAGAATCGACTGGGTCAACATCACCTCGCCGCTCTCGATCGTGCCCAGCAGGTACTTGTAAGCGTCCATCGGACGCTTGAGCATATCCTCGAACTCTACGATACCTCCCGCTCCGTCCACCAGCGGACCGAACGTCTCGAACAGCGTCATGTTCTGCAACTCGGTGGGCAGTGCCGAAAGGCTGCGATCGGCCGTGACCTGCCGCTGCGCCGCGTCCACCGAGACCTGCGGTCCTACCTGCACCAACCCGCGGCGGTAGCGCCGCGAGATCGCCCACGGCTCGACCTGGACGTGGGCCAGCACCTTGCTCAGGTCGCCCCGGTGCGTGCGCATCAACGAGTCGGCCACCTGGCGGCAGCGATGGCAGAGCGAGGCGTGCATAAAGTAGTCGGGGATCTGGTAATCGCCGAAGCCGGCCTCGTCGAGCGCCCACTCCATCAGCTCGCGGCGATCCTTCTTGGGCAGCAGCAGCAGGGGGTGATCGCGCATCTCGCACTCGAGAGTGGAATCGATCTGGTCGTCCTCGAGGTGGGCGAACGTATCCTTGCCGCTGTCGGCGAGTCTCGCTCCGAAGCCAATCCGGGCGCCCGAGCTCTCGCGGGCGGGGAAGATCCAGCGAAAGCGGTACAGCTCGCCTTCGTCGAGCCGCGAGTAGTGATCGAGCCCGTTGAACAGGCAGCGCACCAGCGTCGACTTGGCCGAGCCGTTGGGCCCGTGAATCAGGATCAGACGGTTGACCCGACCGTCACCGACCTGGCCCGCCAGCGCGGATCGCACCGCCAGCTGGGCCGCCTCCTGCCCGACCAGCCGTTGATCGCCGTCGTTGAAGCTCTGGTCGAAAATCCGCAGCCGGGTGAGCGGCCCGGCCGGCGTCTCGAGTCGCTCCGCGCCGAAATAGTCGATCGCGTCGAGCAGGTAGCGGGCCGCGTCGCGCAGGTGGCGCCGCGGTTTGTCGGAGAAGACACCGAGGTACTCGCCGAACGACATCACCCGCCGGCGCTCCAGATACTCCTGGCGAACGTTCTCGGTCACTCGTTCGAACAGCTCGAATACGTCTGTCATGCGGCGGCCCTTCCTCTGAAGGTCACCGAGTGTAGCACGTTCAGCGCCCAGTTCATCAAGGAGGAGGATCCCCGCGCGGAGAGCGGCTCGACAGAAATGCAGCAAAAATACGTGGAGTGAGCGCAGCCCGCGGCCGGCTCAAAGCAGAACACGCCCTGCGGCCTCACTCAGCTTCAGCGGCAGCGCGCCGGCCTCCAGCAGCGTTTCGATCGCGCGCCTGAGCGCGGCGATCTTCTTCGTCAGCGGCACTAGCAGATCCGGCTGATGCTTCGCGAGGTGGCCCAACCCGTCGCCGGCGGCATCGGCGAAATCAATCCCGTGAAGCTCCAGGTTGACGAACCCCAGCCGGCTCGCCGCGCGTGCCATCAGCGACGCGCCGAAAGGACGCGCCATGATCAGCGAAGTGCCGATCAGCGGCAGGCGGGCCGGGGTGACCACCGTGATCGGCAACTCCAGCAGGCCGTCTCCGCGCGTCCAGGCACCTTCGCGTCCCACGCGATACGGCCCGGTCGGCGCGAGCAGGGTGCGCGGATCGCCGGGTAGGGAATGCGACTCCCTGCCCCGGAAGGCCTTGGCCGCAATCGCCACCGCCCGGGCCGCCTGGTACGAGGGACAGGGAAAAACGGAGGAGTCGTAGGCGTAACCTTCCTCGTCGAGCAGATCGAGCAATCCGAGATGCACGTTGTACCCCGGAGCGCGGAAACCTCGCGGCTCGATGCCCGTCGCCGCGGCGATCGCCGCGGCGCCCTCCCGGATCTCGCTGAGCTGGTCGGCGGCCGGAAGCAGCGTCAGGTCGTAGCGATGGTCGAAGCCGTGGTTGGCTATCTCGTGACCCCGGCCGGACGCATCACGCAGCAGCGAAGCGTTCGAGGGAACCAACGCCAGCTCGCGACCGACCGCGAAGAAGGTGCCGCTCAGGCCCAGATCGTCGAAGAAGCGCAGCGCGCGCGGCAGGGCCCTTTCGTGAACCGCGCGAGCCGTTTCCCCCGCGGGAGGCCCCAGACCGTGTATTTCATGGTAGCAACGCACCTCGTCCAGGTCGACGCTGACGCACAGGATGCCCATGGGTCACCGGTACCACGCCCTGCCCCGGCGCTCAATCGACGAACGCGCCGAAGCCTTTTCGTGGTAGTAATCGAACCGCGACATTCGAACACCGGGAGGACGCCATGTATCGAACCTGCCTTTTTACGGGCCTCGCGGCCCTCTTCGCCTTTCCCGCGCTCGCCGCCGATGGAGAGGAAAACGACCCCGACTTCTTCGGATACAGCGCTGGGCTGAAGGGATCGATCGGCGGCAACTACCTCACCGTTCCCGAAGACGTACCGCCCGGCTTCGGCGAGCTTGCGTTCGCCGACGGAGCAGGCGGCTTCGGCGGCGGCGGCGGGATCGCGCTCGAGTTCCGCGTTCTCGAGGGTCATCTCGGCCTGGAACTGGACATGCTGTTCGAAAAGTCCAGGAATTGGGCCAGCATCACTTACAGCGAGGTGGTCGAAACCGACTGGATCTACAGCTTCACCAGCATGCGCATCCCGATCCTGCTCGAAGGGAGCCTGGAAAACGACACGGTCCGCGCGAGCATCGGCGTCGGCCCCGAGTTCGTAGTCGGCCTGAGCTGCGAAACCGAGATCGAGGTCACGGAAGGCTCGCAATACGTGGTCGGGCAGGACCTGGATTCCTTTCTATCGGCCGAAGATGCCAACGACACGTTCATCACAGCCGGGTTGGGATTTGCCTTCAAGGTCTGGATGCTCTCGATCGATCTCGACCTGCGCTACGCCTACAACCTGACCCAGCCAGAAAACTACCTCGACCGCGTCGAGATCCAGGGCTCAGGCAACAACACTTCGATAAACACGACTGCCTCGCACACGATGGACGCCCGCATCCTGCTGGGCGTCTCCTACGAGGGCTCCTTCGATATTTGAAACAGAAACATTGCAAAGCAACTTGCTTTGGGGCTATACGGATCGAATTGAAATCATTGTTGATTCGAGTGTTGGTTGCGGCCTTTCTCGAAGGCTTGCTGTTTCTGCAGTGCGCGCTCGGCAGCCAAACCGGAACAGTCGGCTTCGTTTGACCTTTTCTGCCGGGAATCGTCCGGGATTCGGCTCGCCGCGCCGCCCCGCCTGCCGCTTTTCCGACAATGATCGCTCGAAAAGACGCAGCGGTGCGCCGGGCGTCCGCTTTTCGGCTCGCCTGCGCTCTTCGTCCTTGCCTCGGTCTCGATTCGGGCTCGCCTCAGCAGGGCGCGGCCGGGGCGCCCACCGGCCACAGCGAGGACGGCGGGTAGGTGCCCGGCGGCCAGTCCATCGAGGTGCGCCTGCCCATCAGCGCCGCCCGGCGAAACGCCCCGAACGTCTCGCGGTAGAAACCCGCCGCCAGCTTCTCCATCTCCAGGTGCTGGGCCTCCAGCTCGCGATCCCGGCAGAACACCTTGACCCGCGGGCTCCGGGAAGGATTGCGCGGGCGCATGAACGGCGACTGCTCCAACACTCGCCGCGCTCCCAGAACGCTCCGGCCCTCGGCGCGACGCTCGCGGCCGTAGCGTACCTCGTTGGCCCTGACCAGGCCCTTGATTCTGGCGCGCCTCGCTCGCTTGCCCAGCTTTCGCCACTGCGGCGGCACCGACAGCTCG
>JAWOBP010000211.1:0-28450 GCA_046484285.1 Polyangia bacterium | reverse complement strand
CTCGTCTCGGAAGGCGTGAACGAGTCGCACTTGAACGGCTTCGCCGCGCTCTACACGGCGCAGGGCCGCCTGCGCTGGGCGATTCCCGTGGCCCTGGGTCCGGCCTTTGATTTCACCTGTATCAGCTACGATGAGCAGGATGCGTCGGGTATATCTTTCTCTGGACCTGACACTCTCTACATCACCGGCTGGTTTCTCGAAGGCGCGTCGTTCGGCGCCTCTCCGGACCAGATGGTCACCTTGCAGCCCTACGGCTGCGCGGACATGTTCTTGATGAAGCTCGAGCGCGTGGCCGAGGATCCCGACTGACCTGCGCCGGGAGTCGCAGATCTGGGCTTTTTGGACTACCAGCGCCTTGCCGACGCCGAGGGGGATCTCCCCCTGTCCGCTCCCGTATGTCGCTCCCTTGTTGACGCTCCGCCGGGGCTGAAATACGGTTCTGCCATGTCATCGGTCACCTACAGGGATGCCGGGGTGGATATCGACGCCGGTGGGGATCTCGTGCGCCGGATCGGCCCGGCGGTGGAGTCGACGCGTCGTCCCGAGGTTCTCTCCGGCGTGGGCGGTTTCGCCTCGCTGGTGCGGCTGCCCTCCGGCTACCGCGAGCCGCTGCTGGTCTCGGGAACCGACGGCGTCGGCACCAAGCTCGAGATCGCCTTCGAGCTCGACGAGCACCGCAGCGTCGGGATCGACCTCGTCGCGATGTGCGCCAACGACGTTTTGGCGATCGGCGCCGAGCCGCTGTTCTTTCTCGACTACTACGCCTGCGGGCGGCTCGAGCCCGAGGCCGCGGCCGATGTCGTGGAAGGGATCGCCGAGGGCTGCCGCCGCGCCGGTTGCGCGCTGGTGGGCGGTGAGACCGCCGAGCTGCCCGGCTTCTACCGGGAAGGCGAGTACGACCTGGCCGGCTTCGTGGTCGGCGTGGTGGAGCGCGACGGCGTGATCGACGGTTCGCGCGCGTCCGCCGGAGACGCCGTGATCGGAATCGCGTCGAGCGGCCTGCATTCCAACGGCTATTCGCTGGCGCGCCGGGTGGTGGAGATCTCCGGTGCCGGGCTGGGCGACACGCCGGACGGCCTCGACCGCCCGCTCGGCGAGGTGCTGCTGGAGCCGACCCGCATCTACGCGCGGCCGGTGCGTGCGCTGATCGAGCGGGTCGAGGTGCGCTCGTTGGCTCACATCACCGGAGGCGGCCTGGTCGACAACGTTCCGCGCACTCTGCCCGATCGGCTCGGCGTGCGCCTGCGGGCGGGGTGGCCGGTTCCCGCGGTGTTCCGCTGGCTGGCGCGCAGCGGCCCGGTCGAGCCGGACGAGATGCTGAGGACCTTCAACATGGGCATCGGCATGACCGCCGTCGTTCCGTCCGAGAAGGTCGGAGAGGCTCTGCGGGTGCTGCGCGAGCACGACGCCGAGGCCCACCGGGTGGGCGAGGTGGTCGAGCCGGCCGACGGCGAGCCGCGGGTGCTGGTCGAGGGAGACGTTTGACCAGCAAGTACTACGACGCGGTGGTGCTGGGCACCGAGCTGGGACCGCTGACGGCCGGAGCGCTGCTGGCGCGGCGCGGCTACCGGGTGCTGGTGGTCGGCCAGGGAGGGGCGGACGATTCCTACGATTGTTGGGGATACCGTTTTGCTCGGCGTCCCTTTCTGCTGCCCTCGTCCGAGTCGCCGATCATGCAGCGGGTGGTCGAAGAGCTGGGGTTCGCTCAGCGGCTCCAGCAGGTGCTGGAGTCGCCCGAGCCGCGTTTCCAGATCGTGGAGAACAAGGCGCGCGTCGACGTCCGCGGCCGGCTCGAGGAGACCGCCGACGAGCTGTGCCGCGAGCTGGGGATGCGCGTGGCGCAGGTCTCGGCCGTGCTGGAGCGCGCGGGGGGCCTGGACGGCGAGATCGGCAAGCTGCTGGCCAACGACCTGGTGATTCCTCCCGAGTCCTTTTTCGAGCGCAGGGAGTTTTCGCGCGCCGAGGTGCAGAACCCATTTCGAGTCGTGCACGGCCCCGATCCGATCGTATCCGCGCTCGGCGACGAACGGCTCGCCGACCTGCTCTCGATTCCGGCCCGCCAGGAGAGCGGGATGGTCTTTGGCATTCAGCCGCTGGTGCTGGCCCGCCAGATAGGGGGGTGGCTGTTCGGCTGCCGCGGCGTGCGCGGCGGGCGCGATGGTCTGCGCCGGCTCTTGTCGGAGCGGATCGTGGGCCAGGGCGGGGATCTCCAGCCGCGACAGCAGGTCAGCGAGGTGGTCGTGGAGAAGGGCCGCGTCGTCGGGGTGAGAATGGCGGGCCGCGAGGAGGTGACCGGCAGCCGGCTGGTGCTGACCGACCTGGCGCCCGGAGACATGGCTCCGCTGGTCGCGCCCGGCGCCTGGACCAAGCGGTTTCGCGCGCTGACCGAGGACGAGCCCGACACCTGTCGCGGCTACTCGATCAACCTGGGGCTGGACGCCGAGGTCGTGCCGCGCGGAATGGCGGGAACGGTCTTCCTCCGCTGCGGTCCGGGGCTCGGTTCCGACCTGCTGCGGGTGGAGCGCCTGCCGCAGCCGGACGAAGAGCGCGCCGCGCTCAACGTCTCCTGTGTTGTGGAAGGCGAGAGGGTCGCTTCGATCGAGAGCGGAGCCCTCAGGGACGAGATGCTCGACCGCATGCGCTGGCTGGTACCCTTTTTGGACGACTACCTGCGCGTGCTCCACTCGCCGTTCGACGGCTTCGGGCCGCTCGATCTGACCGGATCCCCCGAAGGGGAGGCCCCGCCGGTGCCGCACCGCGAGCAGGTTCCGCTCTGGCTGGTGCGCAGGCCGCCGCGGGACGGGGCGCTCGGGATCGGGAACCTGCCGCATCGTACCGGGATCAGGGGTTTGCTGCTGGCCGGAGCCCAGGTGGTGAGCGGGTTGAGCGTGGAAGGGGAGCTGCTCGCCGGCTGGGGGGCCGCCCGGATAGCAGGCAAGCTGGACCCCGGCCGCAGCAGGCTGGTCAGGTCGATGCGCTACCGGGTCGAGACGTAATCCCCCCGGCCCCCTTTTTCAAAGGGGGTGAAAAGAGGGCGAGCCCGGAGCCGAAAGAGGGTCGGGGGGATTTTCGGAATTCCCGCCAGTTTCTGGTAGTTGTCGTCGTATGAGCGAGACCGATAGGGCCGTCACTCGGCGGGCCGGGATCGTGGGGGCGGGCACTCTCGCCTCGCGCGTGCTGGGCCTGGTGCGCGAGGGCGTGATCGCGGCCTACTTCCCCACCGAGGCGATCGACGCCTACCAGGTTGCGTTCATGATCCCCAACTCGTTCAGGCGCCTGACCGCCGAGGGGTCCTTCTCCACCTCGGTCACCTCGGTCTTCTCCAAGATCTGGACCGGCGGCGATCGCGCCGAGGCGCGGCTGTTCGTGCGCGCCACCACCGGCTTCGCCTTGATCTTCCTGCTCTTGCTCGCCGCGGCGGGTACCGCCGGCGCCGAGGGGTTGGCCTGGCTGGCCGGCCGCGGCTTCACCGAGCACCCGGAGAAATTCGCCCTCGCGGTGCGGCTGACGCGCACGATGTTCCCCTACGTGCTGCTGGTCAGCCTGACCGCGCTGGCGATGGGCCTGCTCAACTCCACCGGTCGTTTCTTCGCACCGGCGTTCGCACCGGTGCTGCTCAACATCTCGATCATCGGCTGTGCCGTGGGGCTCTCCGGCGCGATGCCGGAGCTGGGGCTCGATCCGATCTACGCGCTGGCGATCGGCGTGCTGGTCGGCGGGGCGGCCCAGGTGCTTGTCCAGCTACCGTCGCTGCGCAAGGCCGGGCTGCTGGTCCGTCCCATCGCGGCTTTCAGGCATCCCGGGCTGATCAAGGTGCTGCGCATCACCGGGCCGATGGTGATCGGCGCGGCCGCCTACCAGGTGGGGCTGTTCATCTCGGCCTCGCTGGCCTCGACCCTGGGTCACGGGGCCGTGACCTACATCCAGTTCGCCACGCGCGTGATGGAGCTGCCGCTGGCCGTGCTGGTGATGGCGATCTCGACCGCGACCCTGCCCAGCCTGGCGGCGCTGCGCGGCCAGGGTCGCATCGAGGAGATGAAGGCCACCTACTCCCATGCCCTGCGGCTGGCGCTGTTCGTGGCCACGCCCGCGATGGTAGCGCTGGTCGTGATCGCCGAGCCGGTCGTGGCGATTCTCTACCAGCGCGGCCTGTTCGATCACCACGACACGCTGCAAACGGCGGAGGGCCTGCGCTGGATGGCGGTCGGGATCTGCTCGGTGGCGCTGCTGCGCCAGACCGTGCCGGTCTTCTACGCGCTCGAGCGGGTGCGCCTCCCGGTGCTGATGACCGCCGTCAACATCGTGGCGTTCACCGCCTCGGCCGTCTTGCTGATGGAACCGTTCGGCCACGTGGGGCTCTGCATGGCGCTCTCGATCGCGGCCACGGTCCAGGCTCTGGGGCTGGTGCTGCTGCTGCGCAGAGAGATAGGCAAGCTGGGGCTTTTTGGCGTCCTGCGCGGCTGGCTGGCGATGCTGCTGGCCTCGCTTCCGATGGCCGCCGCGGCCTGGGGCGTCTGCCGGCTGGGGAGCTGGGAGCTGGGCGGAGGATCGCCGCTCAACATCGGCGTGTTGGTGCTGGCGGTGGTCGCGGGCGCCGCGGCGTACGCGCTGGCGGCCGTGGCGCTGCGGATCGGAGAGCTGCGCGACCTTGTGTCGATCGTGTCGAGGAGGCGAGGATGAGCCGCATCGTCGAAACCGCGCTGGTCGGCTCGAGCGGACGGCCGGATCGATTCCCGGAGCCGTCGTTTCCCGAGGTGGCCTTTGCCGGGCGGTCCAACGTGGGCAAGTCCAGCCTGCTCAACAAGCTGTCCGCGCGCCGCAACCTGTTCAAAGTGAGCCGCACGCCCGGGCGGACCCGTACCGTGGTCCACGTCGAGGCCCGGTTCGACAGCGGCGCGCGGCTCTACCTGGTGGATCTGCCCGGCTTCGGCTACGCGCGGGTCTCGCACGAGGCCAGGGAATCCTGGGCGAGGACGATCGAGACCTACCTGCTGGAGCGCGAGACCCTGCACCTGGTGGTCGTGCTGGTCGACGCCCGCCGCGGACCCCAGGAGGAGGAGGCCGAGCTCTTCGACTTCCTCGCGAACGCCGGTCGTCCCGCGCTGCTGGCGGCGACCAAGCTGGACCGCGTGAAGAAGAGCCGCCGGGCCTCCGCGATCCGCCGGCTGGGAGATCGGGCCGGCGTGCCGGTGATCGGAACCAGCGCGGTTACCGGACAGGGCATGGATCGGCTGCTTTTGGAGATCGTGTCGCGCTGCGCGCCGGGAGGGTGAATGCTCTCAGCCGCCCGGCCCGCGGCGTCCCTGGAGCAGATCGATTACGATCGAGCGGCAGCGGTTCGCCAGCCCGGCCGCGTCGCGGGTGCGCAGCTCTCGTGTGGAAACCGGAGCCCCGAAGATCACCTCGGTCCGGCCGGGCCTGACACGCCAGTCGCCGCGGCGGTTGATCGCGCGCCCGCCGCGGATCGCGATCGGGACCACCGGGACTCCGGCCTGGATCGCGAGGCGGAACGCGCCGGGATAGAAGCGGCCCACGCTTCCGTCCAGCGTGCGCTGTCCCTCGGGCAGCACCACCAGCGAATCTCCCAGGCTCAGCATCTGGGCGGCCTTGCGCAGTCCGCGCGCGGTGACCAGGCGGTCCTCGGGATCGACCGGGATCTGTCCGGCGGCGGTGATCAGCGGGCCGAACAGCGGCCAGTCGAAGTGATCCGCGGCCTCGAGCGAGCGGGTGTAGTGCGGAATCGCCTGGTAGATGACAAAGATATCGAACAGGTTGACGTGGTTGGCCACGTAAACATATGTTCCGTGTGCATCGATTGCGTCGCGGCCGCGAACCTCGACGCGGATTCCGGCCAGCGCCGGGACGGCTCGGGAAAGCAGCTTCAGCGCGCGGTCGACGCGGCGGGTGTCGGAGACGCGATCGACCGCCACGACGAAGGCGGTCCAGGCCGCGAGGTGCGGAATGCCCACCGACCAGGCCAGAACGGATCTCAGCGACTCGACGAGGCCGAACGGCCTCTGCTCCGAGGGGTCGCCGGGAAAGTCGGGGGACCGCGGGTCGATGTGGGGTGCGATGGACATCATCAGGGTCGTACCTTTCATGCGAAGAGCGATCAAGAAAGATATGAAGCAGTTCGCGGGATCATGGGCGAAGCAGGACATTGTATGTATGGTCACATTGGGTATTGTCGTGTCACTTCGTTTTTGGTACCGTATGAACAGTTGCGACGCGCACGAAACGTGCCGAGGACCGGCTCGTCTCCAGGAGCGACGCCGCGCGTGCGGCGTTCGCTGGACGGAGTTTTGTAGATGAGAATCAAAAGTATCGACATCTCGGGATTCAAGTCGTTTTGCGACCACACGCGCATCCTGTTCGACAGTGGGTTGACCTCGGTGGTCGGGCCCAACGGCTGCGGCAAGAGCAACATCGTGGACGCGATCCGCTGGGCGCTCGGCGAGCAGTCGGCGCGCCTGCTGCGCGGCAGGGGGATGGAGGACGTGATCTTCAACGGCTCGGAGACGCGCAAGCCGCAGTCGCTGGCCGAGGTCACTATCACCTTCTACAACGACGACGGTCTCTCTCACCCGGACTACGTCGAGTACCCCGAGATATCCGTGACCCGCAAGCTGGGCCGCGACGGAACCAGCGAGTACCTGATCAACAAGACGCCGTGCCGCCTGCGCGACGTGACCGACCTGTTCCTCGGCACCGGCGGCGGGGCGCGGGCCTACTCGATTATCGAGCAGGGCCGGATCGGGCTGATCGTCAGCTCGCGCTCCGAGGATCGACGCACGATGATCGAGGAGGCCGCGGGTATCACGCGCTACAAGGCGGCGCGCAAGAACGCCTCGCGCAAGATGGAGCAGACCAGGCAGCACCTGCTGCGCGTCGGCGACGTGGTCTCGGAGATGGAGCGCAGCCTCTCCAGCCTCAAGCGACAGGCGCGCAAGGCGGAGCGCTTCAAGCGCTATCGATCCGAGCAGCGCGATCTGGAGCTGCACATCGCCAGCCACCGCTACCTGGAGCAGCGCTCCAGGGCGGCGGCGATCGGCGCGGAGCTGGCCGAGCGCGAGGAGGAGCACGAAAAACAGCGCGGGGAGCTGACATCGGTCGAGGCCGAGGTGGAGCAGCGGCGCGTGGACGAGCAGCGGGACCGCGGCGAGCTGGACGAGGCAAAGACGGCCGCGTTCGAGCTGGACAACGAGCTGCAACGCATCGAGTCCGAGATCAGCCACCTGCGCGACACCCGGCAGCGACTGGGCCGCGAGCAGGAGACGCTGGGCGAGCAGGAGAGCGACGCCAGGCAGCAGCTAGTCTCCCTGGACGACGAGAGCGGCAAGCTGAGCGAGCGCCTGGCGGAGATCGAGCGCAGCTCCGGCGAGCTGGAAGAGCGGCGGGTCGTGCTGGACGAGCGTCTCGCCGCGGCGCGCGAGCGCCTCGCCGAGCTGGGATCGGCCTACGACGAGAAGCGCGACGCGGTCAGCAGATCGAGAGCCCGCATCGCGGCTTCCCAGAATGCCGCCGAGAACCTCGACGCGCGGGTTTCGGAGATCGAGGAGCGACTGCGGACCTCCGGGCTGGCGCGCGGCGATCTCGAAGGCGGCATCCGCGCTCTGGAGGAGCAGGTCGCCGGGCTGGCGGAAGAGTCGGGCGACGTGGAGGGCTCCCTCAAAGCCGCGGCCGGTACCGTCGCCGTCGAGAGCCGGGCCGTCGAGGATCTGCGCCGCGAGCTCGACGCCTGCGACGAAGAGCGGGGCGCCGTGCGCGACGAGCTGCAGAGCAAGGCCTCGCGCCTGGCGTCCCTGGAGGAGATGCACGAGGGGCTCGATCGGCACGATCGGGCCGTGCGCGAGGCGGTCTCGGCGCTGAGGGAGACAGAGGACGGCCCGCGCCACGAGGGGTTGCTGGTCGACTTTCTGCAGTGCCCGGAGCGCTACGAGGTGGCGCTGGCCGCGGCGCTCGGCGATCGTCTCCAGGCGCTGGTGGTCGAGGATCACCGGCGCGGCCTGGAGCTGCTCGAGTGGCTGGCCGGAAGGGAGCTGGGACGCGTGACCGCGATCGCCCGCCGCGACGGAGAGCGGGCGGCCGGCCAGCCGCGGCCGGACGAGCTTCCCGGCGCGGAGCGCCTGCTGGACGAGATCCGGGTCGACCCCGAGCTGGCCGCGGCGGCCGAGCAGCTGCTGGGCGACGTGCGCATCGCCGGGGACGCGGACGAGGCGCTGCGGCTGTGGAAGGACAGCGGGCGCAGCCTGTCGCTGGTCACGCTCGACGGTCAGCTGCTCGGCGCGGACGGCGCGATGCGCGGCGGTCGGGCCGGCTCTCCGGGCGCGGATCTGCTCGGCCAGAATCGCGAGATCCGCCAGCTCGGCGAGCAGGTCGAGCAACTGCGCAATCGTCACCGGTCCTTGGAGGAGCGGTTCGGTGAGATCAAGGCGGAGCTGATTCGCCGTCGCGACGCGGCCGACCGGGCCCGCGGCGAGGTGCAGCAGCACGAGATCCGGCTGGCCGAGACGCGCAAGGATCGCGCTCGGGCGCTGGACGCGCTGGCCGGCGAGAGACAGCGCCTCGAGATGCTGGATCGGGAGATCGCCCAGCAGCGCGAGCTGCTCGACGAGGCACGCGCGGATCGCGAGCGGGTCGTCGCGGAGATCGGAGCGGCGCGGGATGATATCGAGCGCCTGGAGCGGGAGCTCGTCGAGGACCGGCGATCGATCGAGGGCTGTCGCGAGGAGGTGGACGGACTCTCCGCCGAGGCGGCGGACGTCCGGGTGCGAGCGGCCAGCTTCGAGCAGCAGCACCGGGCCGCGGTGGAGCGCTCCGGGCAGATCGCCGAGGCGCGCGACCAGCTGGCCGAGCGCCTCTCGCGCAGCGGGTCGCGCCGCGTCGACAACGCCGCGGAGGAGGGAAGGGCCGCCGGCCGGCTGGTCGTGCTGGCCGAGCGTCTCGCCGCGTGCCTGGACGCGGTGGAGCGCCAGCGCCGGATCGTGGAATCGGCGCGCCAGGCTCTCGATCGCACCGGCGAGGCGCTGGTCGAGGTAGAGGAGCGGCTGAGACGCCAGCGGGAGCGGACGGACGAGACCGCCGAGCGCGTGGCGCGGATGAAGATGGACGCGCGCGAGATCTCGCTGGAGATCGAGCACCTGGTGGAGAGCGCGGCCGAGCTGTACGACGTGAACCTGTTGCAGGTACTCGGCGACTACCACATGCGCCCCGTGCCGGACGAGCAGGCCCGGCTTCGCATCGAGGAGCTCAAGCGGCTGATCGATCGCATGGGAGCGATCAATCCGATGGCGATCGAAGAGTACGAGGAGATGCAGGTTCGCCACGCCGAGAAGGTCGAGCACAAGCAGGACGTGGAGCAGGCGCTCGAGGACCTGGAGCGCGCGATCAAGCGCATGGACGGCGACTCGCGCCGGATGTTCAAGGAGACGTTCGAGGCCGTGGACGAGCGCTTCCGCGAGATCTTCCCCAGGCTGTTCAAGGGCGGTCAGGCCAGGCTGGTGCTGAGCGATCCGGACGATCTGCTCACCACGGGAGTCGACATCGTGGCGCAGCCGCCGGGCAAACGGCTGGGCAACATCGAGCTGATGAGCGGCGGGGAGAAGGCGCTGACCGCGGTCAGCATGCTGTTCGCGCTGTTCCTGCATCGACCGAGCCCGTTCTGCCTGCTCGACGAGGTGGACGCTCCGCTCGACGAAGCCAACGTGGGGCGGTTCGTCGAGCTGCTTCGCGAGATGACAGACCGTTCCCAGTTCATCTTGATCACCCACTCGAAGGTCACGATGGAGAGCACCGATGCCCTCTACGGCGTGACGATGCAGGAGCCGGGCGTCTCCAAGATGGTCTCGGTCAGGCTCGTCTCCGACGAGGAGCAGCGGGCCGCGGCCAGCGCCTGAGCGCGGCCGGGAGAAAGATCCCCTTTTCGTTGAACGCATGGCGAGCTCGGCGTGTCGAAGAGAGTGCGCGAGGCTTCTTGTCTTGGTTCCCGCGCGGTGGTAACTTTTTGAGGTTGCGAAAAGTGGTGCGTCGATGTCTCAGCGAGTCGGTACGGTTCTCGATGGCAAGTACGATCTGACTCGCCTGCTGGGTGAGGGCGGGATGGGTGCCGTGTTCGAGGCGACTCACACCCTGATCGGTCGCCGGCTCGCGGTCAAGTTCCTCCACCCGCAATTCGCCACCAGCGAAGAGGTCATCGAGCGCTTCCACCGCGAGGCGCAGGCGGCGGCGCGCATCGGTCACGAGAACATCATCGACGTCACGGACATGGGCATGGCGGACGACGGCGCGCCCTACATCGTGATGGAGTTCCTCGAGGGGACCGACGTGCGCGGCCTGATCGAGGAGGGCGGTGCGGTTCCGGTCAAGCGCGCCGCGCACATCATGGTCCAGGCGCTCTCGGCTCTGCAGGCGGCCCACGAGGCGGGGATCATCCACCGCGACCTCAAGCCGGACAACATCTTCCTGACTCAGAAGAGCACCAATCCCGACTACGTCAAGCTGCTCGACTTCGGCATCTCCAAGTTCCGCGCGCTCGAGAGCGATGATGTCAAGGGCCTGACGCAGACCGGAACCGTGCTCGGCACGCCGCACTACATGTCGCCCGAGCAGGCGCGCGGCGACCAGGATATCAGCGCGCGTTCGGACATCTACGCGATGGGGGTGATCCTCTACCAGATGCTGACCGGCCAGCTTCCGTTCGATGCGGCCAACTACAACGCGCTGCTGATCAAGATTCTCACCGAGGAGCCCGTGCCGCCCGAGGAGTTGGCGCCCGATCTGCCCGAGGACGTCGTGGCGGTGGTCAAGCGCGCGATGGCGCGCGATCCGGCCGACAGGTTCGAGGACGCCGCCGAGTTTCGGCGCCACCTGCTGCCGTTCGCGCCCGGGATGAGCGACCTGGGCACCGAGCTGAGCGCGGCCTCGCGCACCGAGATCCGAAAGGCGCTCTACAGCACGGCGACTCCGTTCGAGATGAGCCAGAGCGGGATCGGAAAGAGCAGGAGAAGGCTGCCCTGGATTGTCGGCGGAGCCGCAGCTGCGGTGGTCGGAGTCGTGGCGGCGATCGTGCTCGCCGTGGGAGGCGGTGAAGAGGCCTCGGGCGAACAGCAGGGCGCGAGCGAGAAGCTCGCCGCGGCCGGCGGCGCGGTCGCGGCGGCGGCGGAGGACGCCGGAGCGAGCGAAGAAGAAGAGGAGGCGTCCGACGAGGAGGGGGAAGCCGAATCGGCGGAATCGGAGGGCGCCGATGAGGCCGGGGCAGAGACGGTGACGGTGGCGATCAGGGCCGAGCCCAAGGAGGCGGTGATAGAGATCGACGGCGTGGACGTGGGCTCCAACCCGTTCGAGGGGCCGTTCGCCAGCGGCGAGGCGCTGCGCACGGTCGAGGTCGCGGCGCCGGGCTACCGCACCCACAAGGAGCTGGTGAGATTCGACGAGGACAAGGACCTTTCGTTCTCGCTGGATAAGCGCGCCGCCGGCCGCCGGCCGAAAAAGGGCGGGGGCAAGCAGGAGACGGTCCTGATCAAGAAAAAGAAGAGCGAGAAGAAGTCGGGAGGCGGCGCCGAGGCGGACAAGGGGGAGAAGAAGCAGGCCGCCTCGGGTGGGGGCAAGAAGAAGAAGGACGGACGCAAGATAGACTACGACGATCCCTGGAAGGACTGAACGCATATTCTTGGAAAAAAGTGTTCGGCCTTACTTTTTTGCGTAGCCAGAGCAACGCCACAAAGTACGATCAGAAATCGTAATTTTGCCTGAGCACAGCCGCGAGTTGGACGAATCCGGATGCGACGCGTGCGCAATTGACAAGTCCTGTCGAGGGGTTCGGCGATCGCGAGGCTCGTCGGAACAGAGCGACGGGCGGCCTCGCCTCCCTCGTGTTGATCTCTTCGCGAAACCGGGATTTCTGGTACAACGTTTGCAAGTAAAAGTCCAGGTGGAGTAAAATAATCGGCCGGGGCACTGAAAAAAGTTTCGATTCGGTTGGGAAAACGACGAATAGCGATCGTGGCGAGACGAAAGGCGAAGTGAGACATGGGTGAGCTACCGGGAGCGAGGAGATGGAGATGGGTGCTCTCGTGGCTGCTGCTGGCGGCCCCGGCCTGCGACGAGCCGGGTGATGTGCCGGGCGGCGGGGATCCGGACGTCGAAGCTGTCGCGGCGGCCGAGATCGGGACCGCGGCGGAGCAGGGCACCGATCTGGATTCGGCGGAAGGTACCGGCCTGGACGAGGTCGGAGCTGTCGAAGAAGCCAGGGGCGCTTCCGAGCCGGTCAGCGATTCGTTCTCAGCGTTCCAATCGGCAGTGGACCACGCTGCGATGACCAGGATGGCGCCCGAGGAGAAGCAGAGCTCCTGGGCCGAGGGCGTCTACGTCCGCGACGAGTGCTGCACCGAGCCGGGCCAGGCCGCGGAGTGCTGGGAGCAGGACGCGGACGATGACGGAGTCACTTGCGAGGTCAACGCCGACTGTCCCTCCGGTTCGTGCGATACCAGCACCGTTCCGGGGCTGTGCGAGTGCGGCGACGACGACGAGTGCAACGACGGTGTCTGCACCGACGCGGGCGTCTGCGGGCCCTCGTGGTGCAACGGCTACAAGATCTGCTCGTGCTGGGGCGGCTGCGTCTGGTGGCACGCCGACGATGCCTACACGCCCGAGGATATGTGCGAGGCCCAGGATCTCTACTGCTGCAACGACGGATACACTGCGGATCCGACGGCCAGCGGTTTCTGCTCCACCAGCGTTTCTTGCGGCGAGGGTGAGTGCGACACTTCTGCAGACTGTACGGCTCAGGTAGGCAACGTATGCGTTCAACCGTTGTGCATGGACGAGATGTGCTACTACCCGGCGGTCAACGCCGGCAACTGCGTGGACGTGGAGAACCCCGGTGTGACCTGGGGCGATCAGAGCCCGCCTTGCTGCTGCAACGTGGATGCAGATTGTCCCACTCTGCCCTGCGTGGATTCGATGTACTGCGACACGGATCCGACCAGCTCGACATATCACCAGTGCATCTTCGACTGGGTGCCGGTCATGGGAGACTGCGAGGGAGAGGGCGCGGATCCGACCGATACCAACGACGCCTGCGGTTGGTGGCAATGCGATGCCAACCACGATTGCTACGAGACATACGCCGCTGTGGGGACCGAATGTCCGCCCTTCCCGCAGGTGAACACGACCTGCCGCTGGTGGGAATGCGACGGGGGAGGCAACTGCATCGAGCACACCGCGGCGGCCGGGGCCGATTGCGCCCCTGCGGGCGAGACCAGCACGATCTGCGAGCACTGGGAGTGCGACGGGGCGGGAAGCTGCGTGCAGACGATCGAGCCGGGAGGCACCCCCTGTCCGCCGGCGGGCGAGACCAACGACACCTGCCAGGAGTGGTTGTGCGACGGCGGGGGCACCTGCCTCGAGCACACCCATGTGGGCGCCAACTGCGATGTAGATCACGGTGGACCATCCACCGAAGGCAGCGATTACTGCGGAACCTGGAGATGTCAGGCCGATTACTCCTGCCAGAAGGAGGCCGAGCACACGGGGCAGGTGTGCCAGGCCAACGTCGACAAGTGCGCGGAGCGGAGGTGCGAGGCCGCCTACTGCACGGGGTACACCCTGGACGTGGGGGACGAATGCTTCACACCCTCCGGAGGCTACGACGCATGTCGTTACTACGAGTGCTCCGTTGCACACGAGTGCGTGGATGCAGGTCCGGCCTACGTGCCCGGGATGTCGTGGGACCTGGAGACGTGCAGCATCGAAGCTGCGGATACGGTCAACTCACCGGATAGCGTGGAAGGGGACAACGCCTGCTCGGTCGATCACTACAATCCCTACAACGGCGGGAGATTCAACTCGTGTGGCGTCAGCGATGCCGGGGAGGCGGTGTATCACTTCACCGACTACGCCACCTCCAGCTACCAGCTGAGACATACCAGTATCTCGGTGAGTCCGACGGATGTGGGTTCCGGTTACTCCGACAACACCAACTGGCATCCGCTGCTGTACACGAGGACGACTTGTGAGACAGCCAGCACTCAGTACACGTGCGAGCCGACTTCTTCCGCGACCACGGCCACGGTCAACACAGGCCCCTGGCCGTACCGGGACTACCCGAACTCCAACGCGCCCAACGGAATGCAGCAGATCTACACCTACGACATGTCGGTGTTCGTGGACTCCAGGCCGACCACGGATCCCCCGGGCGGCGAGTTCCTGATGGATCTCAGCAGGGAGGCGCACAACAACAACTATTGCAACAACACCGACTCGTGGGTTAGCGCGCCGTTCATCAGCGGCGGCAACTACTGGAAGGAGCGCTGGAGGGGCAACACCAACGGTTACGAGAACACGTGGCGCAACTTGTTGGGCGGCGACGGTCCCAGCTGCTGGAGCGGGGGATTCGCCGGCTACAGCGATACCGATCCCAAAGCGGCCCTTTTCCGGATCCAGCTTCCGGACGGATCGACCGAGATGGGAACTTACGATTGGGATCACACATACAAAATCTATACCGACCACGCGGGGATCGGCAGCAACCTGGAGACCACGCTCTCTTTGTGGGGTTTGAGTGGAGCTCCCGCCGACGATTCCAACGGCTGTGCAGACGACCTGGAGAACCAGTACTCGTGCCGCAACGGGAGTGGCACTCAACGTCCGCGCGAGCGAATAATCCGTTCCGGGAACGCCTGGAGGAACGGTTATGTCGCCGTTGCGAACTACAATCCGGGCGAACAGGGCAACTACGAACTCAACGTTATACGCTCGCCGCGACCGTATCTGAGCATGGCCAAGATCTACGTCGGTCCGGCGGATACGCTCAGCGGCGGCTGCTGCAGCGGCGGCGGCTCTCATCCTTACGAAAAGACGATGGATCTCGAGGGGTACAGGCTCGATTTCGTGCCGACCAATGATACCGTCAGAGGTTATTATGTCGATTCCAGTGTCCCGACCTCGGTAGAGCTTTCGAACGGATGGCTGGTGAATCCCTCGACCGGGGTGGGCGGCGACAAGCTCGAGCACCAGGTGATACCGACCTGCAATGGAAGCGACGGCAATACCTGCCGACAGAACCGGACCTCGCGGCACCCCAAGGACGTGGGCTTCAGCGTTCCGATAGCCGGAGATTTCTACCGCTACTACTGCATCAACCAGGCCGGATTCGTCGCCCTGCGCAAGGACCCGGGAGTCGATTGCCCGCGTTGGGATGCAGAACCGGACACGGCAAAGCTGACCCGTCCGTACGAGTTGGGGCCGCCGGGCCTGGCTCCCCTCCTGGCTCCCCTGTGGGGCAATCTGGTGCCTTGTTTCCGGTCGAATCGCGAGTGCTCGTACGATCCGGGCTGGAATTCGTGCGAACTATACCAGCACAAGAACTGCAAATCTAGTTCCGGGGCCATAATTACTACTGATCTCGTGAGGTTCGAGGGGACGACCGCCCGCGTGATCACGTTCAACGGAATGGATTCGGTGCTGGAGCCGAGGTCTTCGAACAGCCGCGACAACAGCTTGCAGTTCCAGGTGATCATCCGGGTGGACGGCCGGATCATCTTCTTCTACAAGGAGCCGGTTTCGTCGAGCGCCTGGGATCAAATCCTGGACGTGTCAGGCTGGATGATCGGGCTGTCCGGCTCCCTCTATCATCCCTGCAGCGGCGACGGGGATTGCGACGCCGCGTTCGGAGCGTCAGCCAACGTCGAATGCGACGACCAGGACTATTCGGAGAGCGGGGAAACCATCTACAGTGCCGGCGACCATTGCATCAAGAGGATCAGTGATTACAAGGACGACAATGTGACCGGCGTCTGGATAGGAGGGCCGTAGAGATGGGAATCACTTGGTCGACCATCGGTTTTTGTCGCGCGCGATGGGCCTTGACTGGCCTGTCCGTCCTGCTGGCCGCGACGCTGCTCGCCGGTTGTGACGAGTGCCAGACCAGCGCGGATTGCGGTGAGGGAGAGGTGTGCGTCGGAGGAGAGTGCAAACCGGCAGGGGGAGATGCGGACAGCGATTCCGATACGGATTCGGATGCCGACACGGACACGGATTCCGACACCGACACCGATGCCGATACGGATACCGATGCCGATACGGATGCCGATGCCGATACCGATACCGATACTGATTCAGACACAGATACCGAATCCATTCCTTGCACCGATCCTCAACAGGACTGCCCCGACGATGCGCCCGAGTGCCAGGAGTACGCCTGCGTGAGCGGCTACTGCGCTTTGCAGAACGTAGAGGGCAACCCCCCGTGCTCGTCGGACGAAAACGAGTGCACGAATGATATCTGTGCGAACGGCGCCTGCACTCACGTGGAGCTGCACGGGGTTTCCTGCTCGGGACCGGATCTCCCCTGCACGGCGTACGAGTGCGAGTATGGGGACTGCATGGCCGTGGCCGCCGACGACGGAGAGCCGTGCGCGACCGACGGAAACCCCTGCACCGAGGACGTCTGCTACGACGGCGAGTGCGGAAAGCCGCTCACTGGACCCGAGTGCGAGACCGACGACAATCCCTGTACTTTCCAGTGGTGCGAAGGGGGTGAGTGCGTCACCGATACCGAGTCTCTGGAGGGGTCGTACTGCGATGACGACAGCTGGTGCAACGGGCGTGAGATCTGCCAGGACGGAGATTGCGTGACTGAGGCGGGCACGGTTCCTTGCCAGACCTCCAACCCCTGTCGCGAAGGGAGCTGCACCGAGCCCGTCGCCCCAGAGACCACGGGTACGTGCGACGAGGTGTTGCTGGACGGCGTGGACTGCTCCGACGAGTTTTTCTGCAATGGTGTCGAGGAGTGTGTTTCCGGAGACTGCGTATCGGTAGAAGGGGCGTGCACGGATCTCGATCCCGGCGTTTGCGAGCTGGTCGGTTGCAGCGAGAGCCTGCCCGATCCCTGCTACCTGGAGGACGTGGAAGACGAGACCCCCTGCCCGGACGATTCGATATGCAACGGCTACGAAATCTGTTTTTCCGGCGTTTGTGAGCCGGGAGAGCCATATTGTTCTTCTGGGATCGAATGTGTCTGGCAGGAATGCACCGAGGACGGCCAGACCGCCACTTGCGGAGACGCGATCTACGCGGACGACGGCACGGTCTGTGAACCGGGCGACCTGTGCTCGGGAGAGGGGGTTCATCTCTGCGTTGAGGGCCAGTGCGCGCAAGGCGAGACACCGGCCTGTCTGCCGGAGGACGGCGACAACAGCTTCTGCAGCTGGGTCAACCTGTGCAGTGACGAAGGCGGGACCGATCCCGAGTGCTCGTATCCCATCAGCGGCTCCTACCCGAGCCAGGCCGCGGTGCTGAGCTGCGATCCCCAGGGCGAAGACGAATCGGACCTGTGGGAGGTGAACACCGCCATCGAGCCGAACGATGTCTCCGACTACGGAGACGGGTGTCCGGGCAACTACTCCGGCGGCGAGAATGCTTTCGTGGTGGATCTCGCGGAGGGGACCGCGTTCACTGTAGCTCTCACCACGGACGCCTCCACCCTGGGCTACGACCTCGTGTTGATGGAGGTCTCCGAGCCCTGCTCTCCGGAAACGGGTAGCTGCTCGGTGGTCTCCGGGGGCGTCTACTCGGATACGATGTCCGCCGACGGCAAGGTCTTTTTCGCCGTGGACGGCCTGGACGGCAACCGCGGCGTCGGAACGATCGAGATATCCTGCCCGTAGGGGAGCGCGTGACAGTTGGGCGACTGTTTCTTCCACGAGATATCTCCGCATTTCTTTCGCCTCGGGCCGGCCATGATCGGCTGGTACGTCGTGATGTTCGCGCTGGCGATCGTTTTCGGCACCTTGCTCTGGCAGTGGCAGACCCGCAGGCCGGAGTATGATCGCAAAACGATGAACCGCGTCAACCTGGCGGGCGCGCTGGCGGTCGTTCCCGGGGCCAGGCTAGGCCACGTTCTGGCCTATGATTTCGACTACTACATGTCTCAACCAGAAGAGATTCTGATGATCTGGCGAGGAGGGCTCGCCAGTCACGGCGTGCTGGCCGCGATGATGATCGTGTTTTTGGTGGCAAGCATTTGCAGCTCCAAGCTGTCGTTTTTGGATTTGCTCGACCGCTTCGTTCCCTCGGCCACGGTGGGCGCGATCTGCGTTCGGATCGGCAACTTCCTGAACTCGGAGATCATGGGCAAGCCGACCGATCTTCCCTGGGGGGTGCGCTTCATGTACTTCGACTCGGGCACCGAGTGCCGCCACCCCGTCCAGCTCTACGAGGCGCTGCTGTTGGCGGGCGTGCTGGCGGTCGTCTTGTTGATCGAGCTTTGCTGGAGAGACCGGCGTCCGGTCGGCCTGCAAAGCGGGGTCTTCGGCGTGCTGTACTTTGCGGGGAGGATTCCGATCGAGATACTCAAGGAGCCCCAGACGACCCTGGATGTCGAGACCGCTTTCACCATGGGGCAGTTCCTCTCTCTGGCGCCGATCGTGCTGGGTGCCTACTTTCTGTTTCGCGCCGCGCGTGCGAAAAGGGCGGAATGAAGTCCTCATCGCCGATCAGGGCTTTGTGCCAGCGCCTGGCTGAGACAGAGGTCGGGCCGCTAGTCTTCGTGCTCGCCGCCCCCATCGTGGCCGCGGGCCGGGGCATCGCCGAGCGCTTCGCCTTTCCACGCGAGACCCCGTTCAGGCTGCCGTTCTTGAATTATCTGCTCTGCTACCTGTTGCTCCAGCTCTCGATGATGGCAGTCCTAGCGGCGGTTACCCGCTCTCGCTTCACCAGGCACGGGGCGGCCGTCTCCGCCGGGCTGCTGCTCGGCTGGCTTCCGCCGATCATCGACTGGCTGCTGCTGCTCGCCGGTTACCGGCAGCCCGACGCCTGGTACCTCTATCCCGGGGAGTGGACCTGGCATTTCTTCGCCGGGTACCAGAAGCTCGGCGAGAGCATCACCGTGTGGCTCACGGTTTCGCTGGTGGCGCTGTACGCCGGCGTGCTGAAAAAGAGAGTCCTGCCCGGGCTGCTGGCCGCAGTCGGAGTCTGGCTGGTCTTCCAGCTGGTGGGGTTCTGGCTGCCGGAGCTGGCGCGAGAGGCCGCCCGCCGCGACTGGCTGGTCTACTCCCACGCTATCGATTGGGTCTATCTCTGGGCCGGAGTGGCGATCTGGTGGATAGCCCGCCGCAGGCAGGTGGGTCGGTCCCTGGGGCGGTTCGTCAGCGCGTTGCCGTTCGCCGCGCTGGCGGCGCTCGGCGCGAGGCTGGTCGGGGGCCACCCGGGAGCGGCTGCTTTCGCCGCGGGCATCGTCGCCCTGACCGGGTTTTTGGCCCTTGTGGAGAACGATTGGCTCGATCGTGAGTCGGACAGCGCGGGCGGCCACCGGCCGCGGCCGGTCGGAGCGGAGGATTTCGCGCTGGCGCTGGTCTTTCACGGGCTGTTGTTGTGGAGGCTGGGAATCCAGGATCCGGGCAGCGTCGTTTTCATCGCGCTTTTCATCTTCGTCTGGCTGGCCTACTCGGCCCCCGGAATCCGGCTCAAGCGGTTTCCGATCGTGCCCTACCTATGCGAGGGCGTCGCGGCGGCGACCTGTCTGCTCTTCGGCGTCCACTACGGAGGCGGGGGCGTGGCGGCGAGCGGGGAGGCCTTCCCCTACGCCGTCGCGGCGTTCTTCGGTTTCGCGGTCGCCTCGCCGGTGAAGGACGTCAAGGACTACCTCGTCGATCGGGCGGCCGGGATTCCGACGGTGTTCGTGCTGGCCGGTGCCGACCCGGCCTTGCGACTCGGTCGAGCGCGTTTGCTGGCCGCGTTGTCCTTGTTCGCGATGTTGCTGGTTCCAGCGGCTGTGCTGTGGACCTCCACCGGAGGCGAGGCGTGGATTTCGTGCTCGGTGCTCCTATTGCTCGCGCTGGCGGCCGGCGGCTCTGTAGCAGTAATAGGTCGTCCCGCCACGGCGGTGTTCGTCGGCCTGCTGTTCGTGTCGCTTCATCTCTTCGCGGCGGCGGTTATTGCCCCCGAACTGATCACCGCGGGCTGAGATGGGCGACGGTCGTCGAAAGCGGAAACGCTCCTTCGAATACTGGATTTCGATCGGGGTGATCGCGGCCGCGATGAACGGCGCATATCAGAGTCTGCTGGCGCGCTGGCTGGGTTGTCTGTTTCCGCTGCATGTGTCGGCGCTGATACCCTTCGTTTTGGGGCTGTCGATCGCATCCGCCGGCGGCGGCGCCCTGTTGGCCAGGCGTTTGGAAAATCGACTGGAGGCGGTCGGAATCTTTGCCGCGGCGGCCCTGGTCGCCGCCACGGCCGGACAGTTGGCGATCGGTCATGCAGTGTCCTGGCAGTTGTTGGCGGAGGGGACTGTCGGAGCGGTGCTCACGTCGCTGCCTTCGTTCGCCGCGATGGGGCTGTTGACAGCGGCATGTTTTCGCGGGCTGGCCGAGGCAAGGCCCGCGCGAATTCCTCTTCTCGTAGCGCTGGAGGGAGCGGCTTTCGTCGCGGCCTATACGGGGGCCACGTTCGCGGTCGGGTTTTTGGGAATTGCGGGGCCCTTGCTCGCGACGGCGGTTCTGGGTCTGGCACCGATCGTGAAAAAATCGCGCGGCGTGGTGCTGGTTGGTCTCGCAGCGGTGGCCGTCCTACCGGTCGACGCCGGCGATTTCCTGTTCGGAAAGGTCAGGCCCCCACTGCGGCTTTGGGACGGATTCGAGATGGAAGAGCAGCTGGGAGGGGGCTGGTCGCCCTACGCGCGGGTCGATTTCGTGCGCTGCGAGAACGGCTTGGTTGCGGGAGTCTACAACGGCTCTCAGCAGTGGGCGGTCGATCCGCGAGGGCGCCGCGATATGGACGTGCGCCGTCAGCTCTACCGGCAACTGCGCGGCAACGTGCTCCTGATCGGGACCGGAGGCGGTCAGGGCATCCGGCTGCTCGGGCCTCAGGTGGAAGACGCGGTGGCGGTGGAGCTCGATCCCTTGGTCGTGAAGCTGGCGACTTCGGATCTGGCCGAGCCGCTGGGCAACCCATACCGCGAAGCCGAGGTAGTCGCCGGCGACGGGAGGGCCTTTCTCGAGCGAACCGAACGAAAATTCGACACCGTAATCTACGAAGGCGCGGACTTGAACGTGGCTCATCGAGCTCGCGAGTTGGTCGGTATGGAGAGCTATCTCTACACCGCGGAAGGGATAGCAATCGCCTTCGATCGGCTCGAAGAGGACGGCGCCTTGCTGTTTCTGCTCTCGGGAGGGCGGGGCTTCGCGAGGCGGATCGTCGCCGCCTGCGTGGCCGATTCGCACACGATCGCTTTCGAGGGAAACGCTCGAGGGATGATTCCGTTTCGTTACCAGCTCGTCGTGGCCTCGCGATCGGAGCGCACTGTCCGGAAGTGGCTTCGGGCGGTCCGCTTCGGACGGCTGGATGTGGAGCGCTTCGCCGTGGGCGACCTCGCCTTGGAAGAGGTTCGAGTCCCGACGGACGACGCTCCGAGCGTGTACGATCACCCCCCGTTCGTGCTGCCGGCATTGCTCGCTACGATCGCCGCGTTGATCGCGTCGCTGTTCATCGTGATTCTACGCTCGCGACCGAGACGAGAAACCACCTATTTCGGGCTGGTCGGGGCGGGGTTCGTCTTCGCCGAGGTGGGCGCGTTGGTCGTTTCCCGCGCGAGCCTGGGAGGCTACTTCGTGACCTCCGCCTCGGTCTTCGCGTTGATCGCTGTCGGCTACGCCGGCGGTGCGATGCTATCGGACAGATTGGGGCGTCTCGCGATCGCGGGCGTAACGGCGGCGGCGTTCCTCGTCGGGCTGGCGACCGTCGAGTTCTTCGCGGCCGGGTCGGGTGCTCTGCTCGCAGCGCTCGCGCTCGCCGTCCGGACCTTGCCGCTGGGGTTCGCGATGGGGCTGTACCTTCCGCGCGGGCTCGTTCGAGCAAGGGTCGACAGCGTTCCGCGGCTGGTGGCGGCCGATATCCTGGGAGGCGCGCTCGGGACGCTGGGCTACTACGCTGTGGTGCTTCTTCTCGGAACCGGTGCGGCCTGGTTGGGCGGTGCGGGGATCTACCTGGCGGCGCTCATAGCATGGTAGGGAGGGGGCGATGAACAACTGTGCCGCGGGATCGAACGGCGGTCGCGGATCGCGTTGTTTTGGCACATCTTCTACAGTTCTAAAACAAAAGCTGTGTGATAACGGCATAATACACCGCACGAAACGAGCCTTGGCACAACATTTCGCAAGGCGTGGTTCAAGCGCTGCTCCCTGGCTGTGGTGTTTCATCGTCTGCGGGAGATTCTACTTGTCGAATGGTTGGAGACAATGCCACTCCAGCGGCCTGGAATGTCTTTCCGCACCATCCTCTGGCCTCGCTGCGAATCATGAAGTGTTTTCCGTCTGACGACTGGACCAGCGTCTCGCTGACACTGTCGAGGTCTCGCAGCACGTCCGCCCATTCGGGGCGTCGAGGTGCCCTTTGGCGGCCATCCGGTCTTGCAGCTCGCGCATCAGTATCAATGCCAGAAAGCTGCAGAACACGTGACCGCGTATCGTCTCGTCCCATTTGTGGTAGATGGGGCGAGTGTCGAGAATGAACTTCACCGTTCTGAAGAGGTGCTCCACCATCCACAGCATCTTGTAGGTTTTCGCGACGTCTTTGCTCTTGCCGCGCCTGCCGAACTCCTGGCCGCCCTTGCCCTCGAAGTACAAGGTGGTCGTGTCGAAGAAGATCACCGCCACCTCGGTGAACAGGTCACGGCGCATCGAGAACAGCTCTTCCTCGATCAGGTCCTTCACGCACCGCGGCGCGAACGGGGTGCGGCCTTCCTGCTGGTCGTCCGGAAGCCTCTCGCCCAGCCAAGCCATCGCGCGATCCTTCCCGCCAACGGTAGAAGATGAGCGAAAAAAAGTGATTGGTTTGACCTTTTTGCGCAGCCACAACGACATTATAGAATCAAATGCGAATTTGAATTTGGTATTGCACGGCTTGGGGGTCGGCTGGATCGCGCCGAGACTCGCTCTCGATTGACCAGCGCTGCCAGGAGGTTGGGGAAATCCGGAGGTCGCCGGCGAGCGACCTTGCATGCCAGATCTCTCCTTGCCCGGCTCCTCGTCGAAAGGCGAATTTCACTGGTACAGCGTTTGCAAGCAAAAAACCATGGTAAAATAGATCGGTGCGCGCAAATCGAGACGAAAGGCGAAGTGAGACATGGGTGAGCTACCGGGAGCGAGGAGATGGGCATGGGTGCTCTCGTGGCTGCTTTTGGCGGCACCGGCCTGTGATGACACGGGTGACGCGACGAGCGGCGGAGAGTCGAGCGCCGAGGGGATCTCGGCGACGGATTTCGACCCCGCAACGGATCCGAGCATGGCCGAAGATCATATTCGGGATTCGGCCGGCGCTTCGGATTCGGCCACAGCTGGGCACGGAGCAGCGGTCGAGATGAAGCCGGACGAGGTCGACCAGCTTCCCGGAGGCGACGAGGCGAGTCTCCGCGGGGACGAGTGCTGCACCGAGCCCGGCCAGGCCGCGGAGTGCTGGGAGCAGGACGCCGACGATGATGGGGTCACCTGCGAGGTCAACGCCGACTGTCCCTCGGGCTCCTGCGACACCAGCACGGAGCCGGGCCTGTGCGAGTGCTCCAGTGACGCCGATTGCAACGACGGTGTGTGCACCGACTCGGGCGTCTGCGGTCCGTCGTGGTGCAACGGCTACCGGATCTGCTCGTGCTGGGGAGGGTGCGTCTGGTGGCACGCGGACCCGGACTACACCCCGGAGCAGTACGCCGCCAGCCAGGGACAGTTCTGCTGCAACGGCAACTACTCGAATTTTCCCACGGGTTCAGATGATATTCTTTCCGGCTATTTTTCCGACGATCCCACATGCGGGCTGGGATGCTCAGAAGACGGTGACTGCGACGACGGCAATCCCTGTACCACCGATTCCTGCACGGACAACGGGAATCCCTGCGAGTCGGACGGTGGATGCACCTACACGCTGAACGACGGCCTGGCCTGCAACTTCGGCAACGTGGAGGCCACCCAGTCTTCGGAATGCACGCAGCAGGTCTGCCGCGGGGTGATGGATGCCTCCGGCTGTCTCGATCTGGGCTCTGTGCAGTGCGCGGTGGAACCGATCAACACCGGGCAGGACTGCACCGTGAATCCCCAGGGCGTCGACGCCGGGTGGTGGGGCGACCAACCGCGCCCGCTGGAGGCCAATCCGGCCGACAGCTGCTATTTTCAGAAGTGCAACACCGCGGGCGAGTGCGCGGCCGACACCGCCTCGGCCGACGGCCTGGCCTGCAGCGATGTCGACTACTTCACCGGACAGCCGAACACCGGAGAGAACACCTGCACCGACGAGCTGTGCCAGGACGGTCTGTGCGCCCACGATGCCTCGGCGCACGTGAGCGAGACGTGCAACAACGACAACGACGCCTGTACGCTGGACACCTGCCAGTCCGACGGCAGTTGCTTGCTGGGGCCGAGTCAGGATTGCGACGATTCCAACTGGTGCACTCACCCGGACCAGTGCGTGGACAACGATCCCGACCACCTGCTGCCGACCTGCGACAACCCGCCGGTGAGCGGGAACGCCGAGGACTACGGGTATTCCGATACGGAAGACTGCGAGGACCTGCTTTGCGACAGCGGGTTCGAGGATCCGACGCCGACCGACTGCTCCAGCTACGATCCTTTCGGTTATGACCCGCAGTGCAACAGCTACTCCTGCGTCGAGGGCAACGGCGAGGACAACTGCACCCTGGACTACGCCTCGTACCTGGGGCTCGCGTGCTCGGACGGCGATCCCTGCACGGTGAACGACGCCTGCACCGACGCCGGCGGATACGGCGTCTGCCAGTCCGGACCGCAGATGGACTGCGACGACGGCAATCCCTGCACCGACGACTACTGCTCGGGTGGCTCCTGCGTCCACGATGCGCTGACGGGACCGTCCTGCGATGCGGATGGAGACCCGTGCACGGTGGACGATCAGTGCGTCAACGGCGTGTGTACCGCCGGCGACCCGATGGACTGCTCGTCGATGTGGGACCAGTGCAACTACGCCGAGTGCAACCCGGCCACGGGTGTCTGCGAGTATCAGAACGCCGATCAGCTCGGCGACGCGTGCGACACGGACGGCGACGATTGCACCGTGGAGTACTGCGATGGGCCCATCGGGCCGAGCGACTCGCTGAGCTGTGTGCTCGACCACGACGTGGATTGTTCCGGTTTCGACGACCAGTGCAACACCGGAGTCTGCGATCCGGCCACCGGCAACTGCTACGCCGACCCGGTCGCCGACGGAACGCCGTGCGACGCCGACGGCAACCTCTGCACCCAGAACGACTCCTGCCAGAGCGGCAGTTGCCAGGCGGGCACGCCGGTCGACTGCTCGGGGTACAACGATCAGTGCAACAGCTCGAGCTGCAACCCCTCGACCGGGAGCTGCGAGTACGACAACGCCGCGCTGGTCGGCCTCGCCTGCGACGGCGACGGCAACGGCTGCACGCACGAGGAGTGCGACGGCTCGGCGCTGGGCGACGAGGCGCTGACCTGCGTGAACGTCGGTGTCGAGGACTGCGACGACAGCAATGTCTGTACCGACGACGTGTGCAACTCGTCCGGCGCCTTCAGCTTCACCTGTTCCAATCCGGCGTTGCCGAGCAGCACGTCGTGCGAGTTCGACGGAGATGGCTGTACGATAGACGACCACTGCGACGGAGCGGGCAATTGCGTTGCCGGGGATCCGGTCACCTTCGCCGAGTGCGAGACTCAGCTCGGCGTGGACACCGATTGCGCCACGGCGCACTGCGAGAGCCTCGGCCCGGATTCGTACGAGTGCGTGGCCGACGCGCTGGATCCGCTGCCCGGGGCGGGCCAGTGCAACGCGGACAACGACGGCTGCACCCTGGACTACTGCCAGACCTCCGCGGACCCGGCAGTGGGAGCCCACTGCGTTGCGGGAGCGGCTCCCGATTGCTCTTCGCTGGACAACCTGCCCTGCCAGTGGGGTGTTTGCGACTCGATATCGGTTTACGATTACAACTGCGTGCCCGACTACGCGGAGTCGACCACTTTGTGCAATGCGGACAGCAACGGTTGCAGCGTGGACGATCACTGCGACGGAGCCGGCTCTTGCGTGGCCGGAGCGCCCGCGAGCTGCCCGCCGCCGGATGCCTGCACCAGCTCGTCGTGCCAGAGCACGGGCAACAACAGCTACACCTGCCAGGACACAGAGATTCCCGATTGTTGTCTGACCGTTGCGGATTGCTACGGGGAAGGTCTGTGGTGCGAGGGCGCCACGCCTCCGCCGGACGGCTGCACGGAGCTGGCCTGCGTCTCCAACACTTGCGTCTGCAACAACTCGCCGGCCGGCAGCGCCTGCACGGACTACTCGGACGCGGACTACCCGCCCAACTGCTACGACGGGTACTGCGACGGCGCCGGTCTGTGCGAGCCGACGATGCACCCCGCCTACAACAACCTGTGCAGCGACGTGTTCGTGTCCGGCGATCCGTCGACTGTCGACACCTCGGCGGATTCCTATATCGGTGCGATCGCCAACACGGATCCGGCCGGCACGATCCTGTCGGTGGGCGGATCGACGCTGTGCGCCAACAACAACTACTCGGCCAACGGCGACGAGTGCGACGAGTACAGCACCGGCAACCCGATCGGGTACACCGGCCTGGAGCTGGTCTACGTCTTCCGTTACCAGACAAACGCGCCGGGGCAGTTCGATCTGTCGTCCTACGTTGTCAAGGTCCAGGCGGATTACGATGTGGGCATCTACATCCAGACCGGGGTGGAGAACGCCAACCAGTGCCCGGAGGGCAACAACCCCGGCGCGGACGATCACACCCAGACCTTCTTGCCGGTGGCCTCGGAGCAATGCAACTACCCGTACTCCAGTGCGACCACCGTCACCGAGGACGAGTGCGACGACAGCGGCAACTCGCTCGCCGGGCAGGACTGCTGCGATCCCTGCACCGAGGGGTACTACTGCGGTTACAAGTGGTGCGAGCGCGGCTGGCCGGACGGCTGCGACATGTGCACTCCGGGCGCCTGCACCGGCATCTGGACCTATCCCGAGGATCCCTACGACTGCTCGTCGCAGACGCCCTCGGATCCGGCCTACGGCGACTACAACTCGATGGCCGAGGCGGTGATCTCGCCCAAGGGCGCCACCGACGGATCCTGGCGCACGGTGTTCGTCTACGTGGACGGCGTGAGCGGCGATATCGGCAACTTCTACCTGACCGTGGAGAAGTCGGACTGGCGGGCCAGCCCCTGCGATCGGGTCAACGACGATCCGCGAGTGTACGACATCACGCACCCGGATCCGGGCGGATCGACCTACACCGGCTCCCTGGAGGGGGTGGTCAACAGCATGCACTACGGCTCCGGGAGCTGCGCCGGTTACGACTGCACCTACTGGTCGGGGACGAGCGGCTGCCACAGCTCGAGCTCGGCCAACCAGTTCTGGCCCAACACCGAGACGTTCAAGATCCACCGCGGATCGAGCGAGGGCGCGTCCACCTACTGCATCCAGACGGACGAGACGGTCACGGATGCCGCCGACCTGGTGGCCACGGCCTGGGTGCGCACCTACTCGGGCGCGACGACGATCTGCGACGAGACCTATACCTACGGCGACTGCTGGAGAGACAACAGCGGATCGAACATACAGCTCCAGTTCACCGCATATGCAGGCGAGCTGTACCTGATCAAGCTCTCGCAGTACGCCTGGACCGACAGGCCGTGCGATCCGTCGATGGGCGATTCGTGCAACTACAGCCTGACCGTGACCGAAGGATCGTGCCCGGTGACGTGCTCTTCGGTGTGGGGAGAGACGGCCGGGACGGTGGACCTCAGCGCGGTCAACGGCACCTGGCAGTACGGAACGATCGGGTACGGGTACCAGGACAACTACAAGCCGCCTACCGGCTGGTCCGACGGGCGAGACGAGGTCTGGGTCCTGACCAACGACACCGGGGCCGCCCGCAGCGTCGATATCGATTACTGCGCGTGGGATGGGAGCGGATTCGATGCGGCGCTCGGGCTGTACCGTTGCGACAATACCAATATCGGCGGCGTGGACTCTAACTCATATGGCTACTGGGGCGGCGGGTGCGAGACCTACACCTACACGATGGGCGATGGCGAGATCTTGTACGTGGATGCTGACACCTACAACGGTTACTACGGTGATTATCGCATAAGGTTCACCTACTAGTAGCCATGGGATCTGCGTCGCGTCAGAGATCGGTTGGCCACAGGGGCAGTTCGATGGAGAAAGAAGTCATCATTTTCGATCCGAAACGCATGCTCGGCTGGTTCGTTCCGCTCCTCGGTATTTGTTTGTTCTTCGTCGCCGGGTGCGCCGAGTGCGAGACCTCGGCCGACTGCAAGAGCGGCGAGGTCTGCATCGACGGACAGTGCAAGCCGGCGGCGGCCGATGGCGACGTCGATGGCGATGTGGACAGCGATGTCGATACCGACACGGATGCAGACACCGATACCGACACGGATAC
>JAWOBP010000180.1:0-7663 GCA_046484285.1 Polyangia bacterium | reverse complement strand
GCCGCGGGAAAAGAGCGGGCCGATCCCGCGGGTGCTGGCCTCGGACCCGGAGCTGAAGAAGCTGCGCGAGGAGCGGATCAGGGAGACAGAGCGGGAGCACCGGGAGGCGTCGCGCGACTACCTGGCCGGGGACTACTGGCGCGAGTTTCCGGCGGGCACGTTCAGGCCGCCGATCATCGAGCCCTACAGGCCCAAGGACCGGTACTGGAGCGGGTACGTCTAGCCGGGCTGATTCGGCAGGGGCGAAGGGGGAAGTGACGCCGCCGGGCGCGGCGCCGGGCGCCGGGGTGTGTCCGGCGCCGGGTTTTTCGACAGAAACGAGTGATCTCGGGGGGCGAGCCGGGGCGAGAATCGGCACCGGACGGCCGCTTTCGAGCGCGGACAGCAACCAGACCGGGTCGAACCGCGCCCAGACATCCGTAGGCGCACGAATTCCGCCATCGCTTGTTCTGGGTGTCTGAGGTCTGAAGGGGGTCTGAAGAGGGTCTGAAGAGGTGGGAGATTCTTTGGAAGTCGACAGCGGGGATTCGTGCGGATAGGGTGTCGTGGATGGGCGATTCTGAGAGGACAAGAGACGGCGGAGAGGGGCATGCGAAGCGGCGAAGCTTCAACGACGTGCGCGCGCCGCTGATGCTTCTCTACGTCGCGGTGTTCGTCGGGGGACGCATCGGTTGCCTGGCTGCCTGGGCTCTGCTCGCTGCGATGGCGGTTCTCGTCGCGGTCGTGGCCTTTTTGTACGAGGGCCGCGAGATAGGGCGAGCCACCCGCTTCAATTTGGGTGGCGCGGCGATCGGCGCCGGTGCCGGCTGCGCGCTTTACGTATTGATCGCGTTCGGTCTGCGGGCTCTGGCGGTTCAGGCGACGAGCGGGGCGCAGATCGAGTCTGGAGTCGAGCTCCCCTGGCTGTTCACATCGCTTTTGAAGCTGCGCGGCTGCCTGGATCCGGTACCCGCGGTTCTTGCCGGTCTGGGCGGTGCGTTTCTGCTGGCTCCGGCCGAAGAGATGTTCTGGCGAGGGTTCGTCCAGCTTCGGATCTCGTTGTGGCTCGGAAAGTGGATAGGGCCCTTGCTCGCCTCTTTGCTGTACGCCGGGTTGTACGCCTTGGCGCTCGGCCCACTGGCGGCGCTCGGTGCTCTGCTCACCGGGGCGGTGTGCGCCGGGCTCACCGCCAGGTCCGGGTCGCTCGTTCCGGCCATTGTCTGCCATGCGGTCGTCTGGGCGCTGGCAATCTGGATAATGCCGGTGCTGTGACAACGCGATGAATGCCCTGGAAGCGAGGTCACTACTGTGCGACAATAACCGACGTGCGGTTACAGCGGCCAAGGAAAATGTCGGAGAATCTCGACCGACACGGATCGTCGGAACTTCGTAGAAACGTGTTTGCTCAGTTGCCAGCTCGCCGGGTGTTGCTTGTTTTGGCGGCTCTGTCGGTCGCGGCCTGCGCCGATTCGACCGGTTCGGATCAAGCCGAAGACACCGGAGACGACGACGGATCCGCCGACGCCGACAGCGATACAGACACCGACGCCGATGTCGACAGCGACACCGATGCGGACTCGGATACCGACACCGGTTGGCAGCCGCCCGCGGACAGCCTGGTCTACGCGAATACCGCGGACGGCTTGTACTACATCGATCCGGCCCTGAGCCAGGAGCTTCAGTTCGTCGGAGATTTCAGCGGGCCCTGCACCTCGGGGTCGGGGCTCTACGATATCGCGGTCGACGAGGACGGGGAGATCGTCGGTATCGCGGCGGAGGGGCTCTACGCCGTCGACGACGAGACGGCGGAATGCTCCTGGATCCTGGAGTTTCCGGACGGCTCGCCGCACTTCTTCTCGCTTTCGTACGTCAAAGGAGCCGATCTGGAGCAGCCGGACACGGATGTGCTGGTCGCCGCCTCGGTGGAGGAAGGCGAGTGGGTGCGCGTTGACCCGGAGGGGCAGACCACCGAGGAGATTTTCGTCCATCTGGGTTACCACGATCCGGGTGTCTTCGAGTATGTCTCGTCCGGGGACATCGTTTCGCTCGAGGTGGGTCCCGGCGAGTACCGCACTTACGCCACGCTCAAGTGCTCGGACGGATACGGGGGCGAGGGCTGCGAGAACGACTGGCTGGCGAGCATCGATCCCGAAAACGGGGAGGCCGAGCTGATCGGAGACGTCGGTTTTCGCAAGCTGTTCGGCCTGGGTTTCTGGGGCGACCAGGTCTACGGCTTCACCGGCGATCAGCAGTTCGTGCTCGTCGACGTGGAGACCGGCCAGGGAACCCTGGTCGAGGACAGCGGCCTGACTTTCTGGGGAGCGGGAACGACCACCAAGCCCTACGTCGAGATCGAGTAGCCCTCTTCGATCGCCCAGGCCAGCGATCGCTCGATCGCGGGCGTCCAGTGTCTCCACCTGTGCTTGCCCTCGAACAGCTCGAAGCGATGCGTCACGCCGCGCTCTTCCAGCAGGCGGTGGAAGGCGATGGTGGTGTCGCGGAAGAACGGCTTTTCTTTTTTGCCCGCTGCCAGGGAGAGGCGGATGCCGAGCTGTGGCGCTCGCCGTCTCGCGATCGCGAACGGGTTGTGCGCTTCGAAAAACTCGCGGTCCCCGCCGTCTCCGAAGATCCGCGACAACGGCAGCAGCCAGCGGTTGATCGATTTTTCCAGCTGCTCTACCGCCTGGCGCTCGTCCAAGATCGGTCCGGAAAGCGAGCTGGCCGAGGCGAACAGATCCGGGTGGCGCAGCCCGATCTGAATCGCGCCGATACCGCCCATCGAGACGCCGACCAAATGACGCGCAAGAGGCGGGCGCTCGCCTCCCAGCAACTCTTCCGCGGCCGGGATCACCTCCTTGAGCAGGTGACTCTCCCAGCGGTTGGTGCCGTCGTGCCAGTCGATCCAGAAGCCGCGCTCTCCGCTGGGCGCGACCAGGTGGCAGCGCGGTATACGTCCGGCGGAGATCGCCGAGCGCAGCGCGACCGCCGCTCCGAAGCGGTCGAGAGCGTAGGGAGTGTCGCCAATACCGTGCAGCAGCACCGCGATCGGAAGCGACTCGGAAGGTTCGTCCCGGGTGGTCTCGCCCGGGGGCGGCCGCAGAATCGCAAAGCGGCTCGATTGATCGACGTGCTCGGAATCGAGTTCCCAGATTTCCAGAAGGTCCGAGGCGAAGCGCCCAAAGAACCGCGCCGCGCGCTCGCGCCACGTGCGCTCCAGGATTCTTTTCGGCGTCGGCATGTCGGCAGTCTACCTTCGCCGAAGCCGTCGTCCAGCTTGCCAAGCGGAACGTTTGCGCTAATCTCGCGCCATGGATTTCTGGAAGCTGCTGGGCCTGGGAGGCAGGGAGCGGGAGCGATCGCCACAGCTGGGCGATCTCTTCGACGGCATCTCCGTGATCGCCGGTGATCGACCTGCCGAGGAGATCAAGCGCGCCACCGGGCTGGCCGGGCTGCTGGGCAAGGTGGCCTACGCCGACATGGAGATCGATGCCGACGAGGTCTCCCGCGTCCGCGAGATTCTAGAGCGTGAGACAGGGCTGCCGCGCTCCTCGGTGGAGGCGATCACGGCGCTGCTGGAGCGCCACCGGGTGGAGCTGCTCTCGGTCCAGGATCACCACTACGCGCGAATGATCGACGAGGTCGCTGACCACGACGAGAAGCTCGAGGTGCTGCGGGCCATGTTCGCCGTCGCCGCGGCGGACGGATCGATTCGGCAGCGCGAGGACGCCGAGATCAGGGCCGTCTCGCGCGGGCTGAGGCTCTCGCACCGCGACTACATCTCGGTTCGCTCCGAGTTCAGGGATCGACTGGCCGTATTGCAGGAAGACGGCTGAGCCGTCAGCGCTTTTCCGGGCCCAATGTCCAGATCCGTCCGTCCACCACCAGCTCGCGCCCGTCGATCGCAAAGCTTCGGCCGCAGCCACCCGGACGGAAATCGATAACGATATCGACGTGCTGGGCCGAGCGGTTGAGCACGCCGGCCTCGGCGAGCTCGGCGATGCGCTTTTCTCCCTCGGGAGAGCTCGGGTCCTCGGCGAAGCAGTCCTGGTAGCTGGCGCCGATCGCGATGTGAGCCGTTCCGCCGACCTTTTCAACGAACAGCGGGTGTTTTAGCACGCGGTCGAGGCCGGGATTCATTCCGACCGCGACTTCGCCGAGCCTGTGCGAGCCATCGTCGGTTTCCACGATCGACTCCAGATGCGCGCCGCCCTCCTGCGCCGAGTAGTCGGTGATGCGGCCGTCCTCCAGGCGCAGGTAGATTCCGCGAATGTCGCCGCCTCCCTGGTGCACCGGCAGATCGACGAACACCTCTCCGCAGGGAGTGCGCGCGTCAGGGCTGGTGAACACCTCTCCGTCGGGAAAGTTGCGCAGACCGTAGCTCATCCTGGAATGCGACCCGGCGATGCTCATCGTCAGGCTCAGGTCGCGGTTCTCGAGCGGGTGCCACGTGACGATCTCCACCTGCTCGCCGGCGTCGAACAGCGGCGCGATTCGCTCCTCGGCCTCGCGCAGCGGCGCCGGGTCTGTAGTGGACGCGCCGACGATGAACTCGGCCAGCTCGTCGAGGGGGAGACCTTCCAGATCGGCCAGGCCCGGCGTGGGAAACAGCGTGATAACCCATCGCTTGGTCAGCCGCTTGGCGGCGAACGGACCGTCGGCCGCCACCAGCGCCGCGCTCTTCTCCGGCTCCAGGCCGGCGTAGAGCGAGGGGTCCTCGGCGCCGAGCACCTCGACGTACTTGGTGAAGGAGTCGTAGCGATCCGCGTGCCAGCCGGGGACGCGCTCCAGCTGGGAAGAGCCGCCCCAGCGTCCCATGTTCGCCGACCAGACGCGCCCGCGATCGTTGTTGGGCGGAACCAGGTACACGTCCGGCACAGCGCCGGCGCGGATCACGTTGCGCTCCAGCACCTCCATCAACGGCCAACCGATCCGCTCGCCCTTGATCATCACGCGGTCGTCGGGGGAGATGCCGCCCAGAGAGTGCTCGAGCAGGAAATCGGCCCAGGTCTCCAGGTCGCGGTGATCGATATTGGGTTCTTTCAACGTCCTGTTCCTTTCTCGCCCCCGACAACACTTTCGAATCTCGCCTCTGGGAATGCAAGTATGCGAATACGCCGCGATATGCGAGTCTGACAGAATTGCGGAGACGATGCGGCCGCGGAAGCCAAGGAGGAGCAAATGACAGGGGCGAAGTCGTTTTTCAAGACAACGGTGCTCGGCGGCCTGGTGGTGATCCTGCCGGCGGCAATCATCGCGCTGGTGTTCGGCTGGATCTATCGGATGGTAACCGGAGCGATCCAGCCGCTCACCAATCCGCTCACCAAGGGGCCGGGCATGCCGCCGATGGTCGCGGATCTCATCGTGATCATCGTGATCATCGGCGTCTGCTTCGCGCTGGGGCTGGCGGTGCGCACCTCGGTGGGGCGCTTCGTGCACGGAAAGCTCGAGGACAAGCTGGCCCGCTTCGCGCCGGGCTACAGGCTGGTCAAGGAGACCGTCTTGCAGTTCCTCGGCAAGAAGAAGTCTCCGTTTTCCCAGGTGGCGCTGGCCCAAATCTACGAGAATCAAACGCTGGTCACGGCGTTCGTCACCGAAGAGCACGAAAACGGGATGTACT
The DNA here is from genome assembly GCA_046484285.1 of Polyangia bacterium. GTDB lineage: Bacteria > Myxococcota_A > Polyangia > JAAYKL01 > JAAYKL01 > CAZHCG01. Next base: position 2,067 of record JAWOBP010000180.1, on the reverse strand, counting down.
CGGTATTCGTTCCCACCGGACCCAACCCGACCTCGGGCCAGATCTTCCACCTCGAGCCGCGGTTCGTGCATCTGGTCGATGTCGGGATCGAGGACGCGATGCGCTCGATCATCTCCTGCGGCGCCGGGTCGGCCGGGATCCTGGCCCGACGGCGGAAGGAGAGCTGAGCCGTCACTTCTCGAGGAAACGCCCGAACGCCCGGCAGAGGGCCGCGGCTTCTCCGGCCAGGTAGTCGTCGTCGTCGAGGCGCGCTCGCTCGCCGGGGTTCGACCAGAAGGAGGCCTCGGTCAGGATCGCCGGCATCTCGGACTCGGCCAGCACAGTCATGGAGCCCCCGACCTCGCTCTGGTCCTTTCCCGCCTCGGCCCCGTCGACGGCCATCGAGTCGGCCAGCTCGCCGGCGGTGATCCTGGCCCACTCGGCCGCGGCCGGAAAGCGCGGAGACCAGCCGCCGGCGCGGTCCCGGGCGCCGTAGAGCACCAGAGAGTGGTTGGTGGACGGATCGATCGAGTAGTTGTGATGAATCGAGATCATGTAGTCGGCGCCCCACTCGTTGCACAGCTCGGCGCGATCGGCCGGCGGGGCGGGCTCCAGCCTGGACTGCTCCGGGCGACCGTGGTTGTCGAAGCCGCGGCCGAACAGCTCGTCGGCGGTGAGATCGCCGGCGGTGATGTACACCACGTGGCCGAGCTCCACGAGACGGTCGGCCAGCAGGTGAGCCACCTTGCGGTTGATGATCGCCTCGTAGAGCTTGTCCCCCTCGAAAGAGGGGTGGCCGGGATCGACGCAGACGCGCGGCGAGTCGGCGGGCTCGGAGAAATGGCGAGCGCCGGTCCACGCCGGAGGCGGCAGGATCAGCTCGGCTCGCGCCGTGGAGCACAACGCCGGCGTCGCGATCAGGGCCAGCGAAATCCAGGCCGACAAAGCTCGCATGGCCGTTTCTCCCTCCCTTGCCCCCAGCGGCTCTTCCTGTTCGAAATATAGTCATCTCGCCGCCGGGGCGCACATTTTCGTCCCTGCTCGACAGCTGGAACGCTGAATAGTTGAAATTCATTGATCGGTTTTTCGCGACGCGCTATCCTGCTTGTGATGAAGCTCACGAAACTGGAGGAGCAGGGCATGCGGCTCTCGATGTGCCTTTCGCGCGAGGGCCGCCAGATGACCTTGCCGGAGCTCGCGGAGCGGGAGGGGCTGTCGGAGGCGCTGGTGGCCAAGGTGCTGGGCAAGCTGCGCTCCGGGGGAATCGTGCGGGCTCTGCGGGGGCGCAACGGCGGCTACGAGCTCGCGGCGGACCCGGAATCGCTGTCCGTTTCGGTGGTGCTCCGCTCGCTGGGGCGCCCGCTGATCGACGGCTGCTTTGCCGGGAACTCGGGTCAGAGAAGAGGGCCTTGCCCCCACGCCGAAGATTGCGGCATCCGGCCCGTCTGGGAGATGGTCGAAGACCAGGTCTCCCGCGTGCTGGAGAGGATCACGCTCGCCGACCTGGTGCGGCGCGAGATCGAGATCCGCAGGCAGCTCGCCTCGATCGGCAAGGAGAGGTCGCATTCCAAGGGCAAGGAGCCTATCCTGATCGCCCGCTCGGTTTGCGCGCGCCAGGCCAGCGGAAACTAGTGCCTCGTCAACCCGACGATTTCGGGTACGGGGCGAGAGATCATCGGCGAGGCCAAGGAGGGAACGCCATGCGTTTTTGTCTGCCATTGCTCGCATCCGCGCTCGCGGCTCTGCTCGGTTTTACGGCCGGCGGCTGCGGAGTGGCTCACGTCGAGAACGGCGACCCGGCGGCCGGCGGCGAGGTGGAAAAGAAGCAGGCCGCGCCGCCTTCACGGGTTGCGGAGAAGAAACAGCCGGTCGCGTCGTCGGCGGACGGGCCACGGCGGCCTTCCGCGGCGCCGGAGTCGACGACTCGGGTGGTCGAGGGGGATGTCGTCTACCACGTCAGCGACGACGCCTGCGAGACCGACGCCGACTGCGTGCCCGGCGAGTGCTGCCATCCCGAGACCTGCGTGGCCGCGGCCAACGCGCCCGACTGCACGGAGATGATGTGCACGATGGATTGCCGCGGAGGCA